>JAOUIN010000012.1 GCA_029883965.1 Betaproteobacteria bacterium | reverse complement strand
GATGTGCGCATCCATCGCGAAGTGGCGCCTCCCGAAGCCACGCTGATCCGCAACCTGCGCGACGCCGACATCATCGTGCCCGTCCGTGAACGCACGCGCTTCACCGCCGCCATCATCGCAAAGCTGCCGAAACTGAAACTGTTCAGCCAGACCGGCCGCAGTTTCCACCACATCGATGTCAGCGCCTGCAACGCGCACGGCATTGCGATCACCGCCGGCAAACACGCCTCACCCTATACCGTGGCCGAGCAGACCTGGGCGCTGATCATGGCGAGCGTGCGCGATGCCGCGCATGAATCCGACGGGATGCGCAAAGGCCTCTGGCGCGACCGCTTCAACACGGGTTTGCACGGCAAGACGCTGGGCGTACTGGGCCTGGGCACCATCGGCGGGCTGGTCGCACAGACGGGGGCCAGTTTCGGCATGCGCGTACTCGTGTGGGGGCGCGAGAATTCGCTGGCCGCTGCATGCACTGCAGGATATGAAACGGCATCCAGCCAGGATGATCTGTTCGCGCAAGCCGACGTGCTGGTGATCATGGCGCGACTATCGAAGGAAACCCGTGGACTGGTCACCGCGGGGAATCTGCAGAAAATGAAACCGACCGCACTGCTGGTCAACACCGCGCGCGCCGAACTGATCGAACCCGGCGCGCTGGTGGCGGCGCTCAAGGCCGGCCGCCCCGGCTTTGCCGCGACGGATGTCTATGAAAACGAACCCGTGCAGCACGGCGACCATGCGCTGCTGAAGCTGGAAAACGCGCTGTGCACCAACCACAGCGCGTGGCTGGAGCGCGAAACCTACGAAGCGTATTTCGGCGAAGCATTTGCGAATGCTGCGGCCTTCGCCGCAGGCAAGCCGGTGGAAATCAGGAACCAGCCGAAGCCGAAAGGCTGAGATTCAGCGCCCCGTCACCCGCCACTGTCCACCATCATTCACTGCACGGCCGTTTTTCTGCAGCCGTATCAGAGACGCGTGCAGCGACCGCAGCGCAACGTTGTGGATGCGCTCCGGCACGTCGTCATAAGCCGAGCGCACCAGGTCTTCGATCGAAACCGGCCCCACGCGCTGCAGCGCGGCGACGATTTTTTCTTCGCGCCGCAACCGGTGCGCAATCAGCCGCCGCACTTCGTCCTGCGGCGTTTCGATGACATGGCCGTGGCCCGGCGCAAACGCACCGATGGGCAAAGTCAGCAGCTTCTCCAGGGAATCCAGATAAGCCTGCATGTCGCCGTCGGGCGGCGAAATCACCACGGTCGAGCCCTGCATGACGTGATCGCCAGTGAACAGCACGCCGCGGCCTTCGAGCAGATAACACAGGTGGTTCGACGCATGCCCCGGCGTGTGCACCGCACGCAGGCTGTAGACCCCGCAATCGACGATATCGCCGTCGCGCAGCGCGCGATCCGGTTTGAATGCTTCATCCTGCCGGCCGTCGTCGGGCACGGTGTCATAGCCAAGAATCTGTGCGCCGGTCGCGACCTTGATCGCCTGTGCCAGAGGCGAATGATCGCGATGCGTGTGCGTGCACAGGATCCAGCGCAGCTTCTTGCCCACCGCGGCCAGCAAGGCATCGCGATGCGAATCGATTTCCGGCCCCGGATCGATCAGCGTCAGATCATCATCACCGAGGATGTAGCTGTTGGTGCCGGGCCCGGTCATCACGCCGGGATTGGACGCGGTGATGCGGCGCACGTCGGGCGCGATCTCGACGGTCTCGCCCGCAACAATCGGTAGAACCGCGCTGTTCATGCAGAGGGTGCAGCTTCTTCGTAACCCGGTTCGCCGGGAAGGATGCGGCGGCCGTCGCGGCCGATGCGCGGCAGCACCGCGCTGATCTCGCGGCGTTCGCCCAGCCCCTGGCGCAATCGGGCCACATTGTCGTAGTCCGCAAACAGTTCCAGCGTATGCACGGTGGGCGTGCGCATCTCGAACTCGCCACGCTTGTGCCGTGACAACGCATCTGCCGGCCGCGCCCACTCGGCTGCGATGGTCTCGCGTTCATCCTGCACCGGCTCCTGCTCCGGCGGCGCTTCGGCCATGAAGAATCGCGTGTCGTAACGGCGCGGCAAACCGACGGGGGTGATCCAGTGCGCAAAATAGGTCAGCGCATCCGCGGCGAGCTGCAACTGTTCGGCGGCAATCAAATCGGTGAATGCCGCTTCGCCGGCATTGAGCCGGCGCCGGTGTTCCTTGAACCGCGCCGCCACTGTGGCATCGCCGAAACGGATCAGCTGTCCGGCCGCATCGCGCGCGAGCAGCAGCCCGGATTCTTCAAAGGCTTCGCGGATCGCCGCCACCCAGTAGCACATGCCGTCGTGGGCGACCCCCAGGGTCGCACTCGCGGCCGCATCATCGAGACACTCGCATAAGCTGTTGTTTTTAAACAATAAATCATCTTTGTCCAAACCGCCGCCCGGAAACACGTACATGCCCGGCACAAAGCCCGACTTGAGATTCCTGCGCATCATTAGGACTTCAATGCCGCCGGGCGCATCGCGCACCAGCGTCACCGTCGCCGACGGCATCGGCGTCGCCGGTTTTTTTGCGCCTTCTTTTTTTACACTGCCCGCATCAGTCATGGATTATTTCCGCAGCAGTTTAATCAGGCTCGAGGTATCGAGCCTGCCGGCGCCCTGTTCCTGCAGCTTGGCATAGAACTGATCGATCAGCGCGATCGCCGGCAGTTGCGCGCCGTTGGCACGCGCCTCTTCCATCGCAATGCGCAGGTCCTTGCGCATCAGGTCCACCGCAAAACCGAAATCGAACTTGTCGTCGATCATGGTCTTGCCGCGGTTTTCCATCTGCCACGACGTCGCGGCACCTTTCGAAATCACATCGACGGCGCGTTTCGCATCCAGCCCCGCATGCTGCGCGAACGCCAGCCCTTCGGCGAGGCCCTGGATCACGCCGGCAACGCAGATCTGGTTGACCATCTTGGTTTTCTGGCCCGACCCGGAGGGCCCCATCAGCATCACTGCGCGCGCGAAATGCCGGATCACCGGTTCGGTGCGCGCAAATGGTTCGTCATCGCCGCCGACCATCACGGTGAGTATCCCCTGCTCCGCACCCGACTGGCCGCCGGACACCGGCGCATCGAGAAAATGGATGCCGAGTTTACGCGCAGCGGCGTGCAGTTCCTGTGCCACCGCGGCCGACGCCGTGGTGTGATCGACAAAAATGGCGTTTTTCGCCATCGCCTGAAACGCGCCATTGCTGCCGATGGTCACTTCACGCACATCGTTGTCGTTGCCGACACAACTGAACACGATGTCCGCGCCCTTCGCGGCTTCTGCAGGCGTATCCGCCGCCATGCCCTGGTGCTGTGCCGCCCAGGCCTGCACCTTGGCGCGTGTGCGGTTGTAGACGGTAACCGTATGCCCTGCTTTAGCCAGATGACCCGCCATGGGTCCGCCCATGATGCCTATGCCTATGAATGCCACTTTCATGACCGAATACTCCACCGTTGCCGAAAAGGCTGACTATATCGGCAATTTGCCGCGAACCGAAATCCCGTGCCAAGAGCCCGCCCCCCGCTACCGCAATGGCAGGCCCTTTCAGCGTACCATCGCGCTAACGACCGGCCGGATATCCAACATGCGTTTCACCCACTGCTTCGCCCTGCTTTGCCTGGTAATGACCGCCTGTACGCCGCACGGGCTGCAAACAACGACCGGCGCAGACGCGTCCACGCACCCGTTGTCCGGGCGCATCTGGGATACGCAGGCGCAGCGCTATATCACGCAGCCGGAACTGGAGAAAAAGCTCCGCACAGCGCGTTTCGTCCTGCTTGGTGAAGTACACGACAACGCCGGACATCACCGTTTGCAGCGCGAACTGGTGGCCGCACTACTCCGCGACGGACGCCGTCCCGCCATTGCGATGGAGCAGTTCGATCGCGACCATCAGTCCGCGGTCGAACGCGTCCGGGCGGCGCGCACACGCGATTCCGAGCAGATCAAAAAAGCCGGGCGGTTTAACGACAAGGGCTGGAACTGGTCCTGGTATGAACCGATCGTACGACTGGCACTCGACCATGATCTGCCGCTGCTCGCCGCGAATCTCTCGCGCACCGATGCGTTTCGTCTGTCCTCGGCCGGCATTGCCGCGGTACTGGACGCCCAAACGGTTACCGCACTGAATCTCAACGTGCCGTTGCCGGACGCCGCACAACGGAATCTGGAACAGGCGATTGCCGACGGCCACTGCGGCAAGGCACCGCCATCGATGCTGCCCGGCATCGTCACCGCCCAGCGCACACGCGATGCGCTCATGGCCCAAGCCCTCGGCCGGCAGAGCGCTGCCGGCGCCGTACTGATCGCCGGTAACGGCCACGTGCGACGCGACTTCGGTGTACCGGTTTACCTTGCGCAATACCCGGGCGGCGAAGATGTAATTGCCGTTGGCCTGATCGAGACGCGTCCAGACGAGATATCGCCGGCCGATTACTACGGCAGTGGCAGTCCCGAATATGATTTCATCAGCTTTACGCCGGCCACCGCGCGGGAAGATCCGTGCAAAGACATCCGCTTCAAGCCTCGGTGAGCATCCGTTTTGACGCCTGACACAAACGAACCGGCGCCCGCCCTGCGCTTACTGCGGCTTGACGCCAGCCATCTTCGCGACCTGCGCCCATTTTGCCTTTTCGGTGCGGATAAAGGCGGCAAATTCATCCGCTGAGCTCGACACCCCTTCGGCGCCGGCCTTGATGAGTTGTGCCTGCACTTCCGCGCTGCCCAGGGTTTTCACCAGTTCTGCATTCAGGCGCGCAATGACGGATTTCGGCGTGCCCGCCGGTGCCAGCACACCATGCCAGTTATCCGCCTCGAATCCGGGCAATCCCGCCTCCGCCACCGTGGAAACCTCCGGCGCCGAGGGCGACCGCCGCGCGGTGGAAACCGCCAGTGCACGCAGCCGTCCGGCACGCGCATGCGGCAATGCGGCCGGCATGCCGGCGAAGAACAGCTGCGCTTCGCCCGCGAGGATTGCCGCGGTTGCCGGACCGCCGCCCTTGTACGGGACATGCACGATCCTGACGCCTGCCCGCGCATTGAACAATTCACCTGACAGATGCTGCGGGCTGCCCGTGCCCACAGACGCGTAATTCAGCGCGCCCGGCTTCGACTTGGCCAGCGTAATCAGCTCACGCACCGAGGTCGCGGGCAGGGTCGGATGCACCACGAGCAACAACGGCACCATCGCCACCCGGCTGACCGGTGCAAAACTGCGCACCGGATCAAACGGCAGGGCGCGGTAAAAAGCAGGACTGATCGCCACCGAAACCGTCGCCATGAATACCGTGTGCCCGTCCGGCGCCGCGCGCGCAACGATCTCGGCGCCGATATTGCCGGTCGCGCCGGGCCGGTTGTCGATGATCACGTTCTGGCCGAGACTCTCACTCATATGACGGCCGACGATCCGGCCGATGATGTCGGGCGCGCCGCCGGGTGCAAAACCCACCACCATGCGCACCGGTTTTTGCGGATACGGGTCCGCAGACCAGACCACCGACGCTGAAATCATCAGCAACACTGGCAGCCACCGGATGACGAATTTTATTTTCATGGTTTCCTCCTGTTTCAAATTTCAACTCAGACGTCCCAGTGCACGCAGAATCCGCTCCGGTGTCACTGGAATTTCAGACACGACGCCCCCGAACGGACCTAGCGCATCATTGGTTGCATTCAGCACCGCGGCCGAAGCGCCCGCAGTGCCGGCCTCGCCCGCACCCTTGGCGCCCAGTTCCGAGGTCGCCGTCGGCGTGCAGGTGTGGCCGACCTCGATGTCCGGCATCTCGCCCGCCATCGGCACCAGGTAATCCATGAGGCTGCCGTTCATGAGCTGCCCCTCGGGACTGTAAACGCATTGCTCGAACAGTGCCGCGCCTATGCCCTGCACGCAAGCGCCGCGGATCTGCTCGTCGACCAGCAGCGGGTTGATCACCGTGCCGCAGTCATCGACCACCCAGTGGCCCAGCAGTTTGATGAAACCGGTTTCCGTGTCCACTTCGACATACGAGGCCTGGATGCCGTTGGTATAGGCGCCGTTGTACGTCTTCTGCGCATAACTGCGCGTCACCGTGAGTTCGGGCTGAAAATCCTTCGGCACCTGGTCGGTGCGGAAATACGCCGTGCGTGCGACCGCTTCCAGCGTCATCACCTCTTCACCGCTCTGAGCGCGTATGACCTGGCCGTCGCGGATGTCATACAGTGACGCCTCCGATTCTTGCAACCGCGCGACAAACGCAAGAATGTTGGCCTTCAGCGCCTTGCCCGCCTGCAATGCGGCTTCGCCGCAGATGCCGGTGCCGCGCGAACCCCAGACGCCACCGCCCACGGGCGTGGTCTCGGTGTCACCGATAACAACTTTTACCTGCGCGAAAGGCACGCCGCATACCGCGGCGACGACCTGCTGGATCACCGCATAGCCGCCCTGCCCGCATTCGGTGATGCTCGACGCGGCAACGACACCGCCGGTCGCCGTGAGTTTGAGCGTGCACGAATCCTGCGAGGCGATCGACACCCCACCCTGGCCGTACGTTGCCGCGGACGGATTGGAATTCTCGACAAAACTCGCCAGCCCGATGCCACGGTGGATGCCTTGTGTACGCAATTTTTTCTGCTCTGTGCGCAAACCCGCGTAATCCATCATCTGCAGTAGAGTTTCCAATGCCTCATGCTGCGACAGTTTTTCCAGCACCGGGCCGCCGGCGAGCTTCAGCGGATAACTCTCCGGGCTGAGGTAATGGCGGCGGCGGAATTCCGCGGGATCGATGCCGAGCTTTGCAGCGGCGAGATCCATCAGGCCCTCGCTGACCAGGCAGGCCACCGGATGCCCGACCGCACGATACTGGCCGTACATCGCCTTGTTCTGGAACACCGCGCGACTGACGGCACGATACGCGCCGCGCCGGTACGCGGCGCAGACCAGGTTGGACACCTGCAGGCCTTCGTTGGCACTGCCGCGCGGATAACCCGAGTACGGACCGATGCCGTAAAGATCGTCGGCTTCGACGCCGAGGATGTCTCCGTCTTTGGACAGGGCCATGCGCGCTCGCACGCGATGCCCGCGCGCATGAAAATCACCAACAAAGGATTCCAGCCGGTCGGCGACAAACTTGACCGGGCGCCCGAGCAGCAGTGACGCTGCGACCGCGGCCATTTCATCGCCGTAGATGTGGATCTTCATGCCGAAGCCGCCGCCGACATCCGGCGCGATCACGCGCACTTGTGTCTCCGCAAGCCGGAAATGCCGTGCAATGATCCACTGCATCATGTACGGCACCTGGGTCGAGTGCCACACCGTCAACTGGCCGTCAGCGGCATTGAAGTCGGCGAGTATGGTGCGCGGCTCCAGCGTCGCCGCGGTATGGCGGCTGGTAATGAATTCGGCTTCGACCACATGCGCCGCCTGCGCGAATGCCGCCGCGACATCACCTTCGGTCACCACGCGTTCGAAACACAGATTGCCGCCCAGTTCCGGATGAATCACCGGCGTGTCCGGGTGCAGTGCGGTTTCCGCGTCAGTGACGACCGGCAGTTCTTCCCACTCAATCTCGATCAGCGCCAGCGCGTCTTCGGCTTCGGCGCGCGTCGTTGCCGCCACCAGCGCCACGGGTTCGCCCTGCCAGCAGGCGCGGTCCACCGCCAGCGGCAGCTGTGCCGCCGACTGCATGCCCGGCACATGTTTCAGCACGCCGACATAGGGATCGCACATTGCCGCCACATCGCGACCCGTGAGCACGCGCACGACGCCGGGCGCTATAGCGGCCGCAGCCACATCCAGGCTGGCGATACGCGCATGCGCGTAGGGGCTGCGCAGCACGGCGGCATGCAGACAGCGCGGCGGATTGAGATCGTCGACGTACTGGCCGCGCCCCGACAACAGGCGCAAAGCATTCGTACGCGGCAACGCGGCGCCGATGGTGGTATTGCCGGACCGATCCGGCGCACTCATGTTCCGCTCCGCGACCGGCACACGGACTCGACGGCATCAACGATGGACTGGTATCCGGTGCAGCGACAGTAGTTGCCCGACAGGTGCGCGCGGATCTCTTCACGACTGGCCTGCGGCCGCGCGGCGACCAGTTCCGCAGCCGTCAGCAGCATTGCAGGCGTGCAGAAACCGCACTGCAGCGCATTGCGTTGATGGAATTCACGCTGCAGGTCGGCCACGATGGCGCCGTCATAGTTACCCGTCGCGGCGCCTTCGATGGTGACGATGTCGGCACCATCGGCCTGTACCGCAAGCATCAGGCACGCGCGCACAATGACGCCGTTGCAACGCAACGTACACGCGCCGCAGACACCGTGTTCGCAACCGACATGGGTGCCGGTCAGACCCAGCGTGTCGCGCAGAAAATCGGCGAGGTTCTGGCGTACCGGCACGCGACGCTCGACGCGCTCGCCGTTTACCGTAAATGCCACATCCAGTTCAGTCGCAGGCTTCGGTGTATTCATCGTGCCGCCGACTTCGTCTCGAGATTGACCAGATCACCGATCGCGCGCGCCAGCAGCACCCGCGCGAGCTGCATGCGCATGGCACCGCTGTAGTGCACATCGTCCTGCGGCGCCAGATCCTGAGCCAGCTGGTGCTGCGCCTGCTCAATGCGCGCCGGCGTCGCTGCGCCCTGTTCCAGCACGGACGCCGCGTGTTCGGCGAGCACCGGTTTGCTGTCCACGCCGAAAAACGCAATGTTCACATCGCGCAACACGTCGCCCTCGACCGCCGCCTGCACCGCCAGCCCGGCAATCGCGTAGTCGCCATGGCGCCGCGCCAGTTCGCGAAACGCCGCGCGTCCCTTGTCGCGCGCACAGGGAATTTCTGCGGCGACAAGGATTTCGCCGGTCTGCAGTGCCGTCTCGTACAGGCCCGTAAAAAAATGACGCGCACGTACGCGCCGCTCACCGCCACGCCCGACAATCACAAATTCCGCGTCGAGTGCGATACAGCACGCTGGCAACTCCGCAGCGGGATCGGCGAAGGCGATACTGCCGCCGAAGGTGCCGCGGTTGCGCACCGCGGCATGCGCTACATGAGGCATTGCCAGTGCCAGCAGCGATGCATGCTGTGCAACCAGCGGCGAATGTTCGATTTCACGATGACGCGTCAGCGCACCGATGATGAGCTTGCCCGCGTTTACGCTAATACCGGCCAGTTCGGACAAGCCATTGATGTCGATCAGTACTGACGGTGCAGCCAGCCGCATGTTGAGCGCTGCGAGCAGGCTCTGGCCGCCCGCGAGCCAGCGCGCCTCATCGCCATAAATATCAATAAAATCAATAGCTTGAGATATATTCTCGGGACGCAGATAGGAAAAAGCCGGCGCTTTCATGACTGCGGCGCCGCTGTGCCCGACCGCTGATGCCGGTGCGTCATCAACAGATGCACGGGCCGGTTTTCAGCCGACCGCGCATCCTGCCGTGGTCGCCTTCGGCGGCTCGACGAAGGTGGTGACATCGACGCCATTGCGGATCGCCGTCATCTCGGCGAGGATGGCCACCGCGATTTCCGGCGGCGTCTTGCTGCCGATCTTCAACCCGACGGGGCCGTGCAGCCGCGAAATCTCTTCCTGCGAGAGATCGAACTCGGCGAGCCGCTGCCGCCGCGCATCGTTGTTTTTTCTCGAGCCGATGGCGCCGATGTAAAACGCCGGTGATTTCAGCGCTTCGAGCAGCGCCATGTCATCGAGCTTGGGATCATGGGTCAGCGTGACCACGGCGCTGTGGCCGTCGAGATTCATTTCCGTGACCACGTCATCCGGCATGCCGCGTTTGAGTTCGACGCCGGACAGAGTCCAGGTTTCGGTGTATTCCTCGCGCGGATCGCACACCGTGACCTGGTAATCCAGCGCCTGCGCCATCTGCGCGAGATAGGTCGACAATTGTCCGGCGCCGATGATCAGCAGGCGCCAGCGCGGGCCGTAGACCGTGTTCAGCGTCTTGCCATCGAACGCCAACTGGTCCGACCATTTCGCCGGGCCGATGCTGGTCCGGCCGGTGTTCATGTCCAGCGTACGCAATACCAGTTCGTGCCGCTCGATCCGCGCCAGCAGTTCATCGAGCCCGCTCGCCGCCGTCAGCGGTTCCAGCACCAGTTCCAGCGTGCCGCCGCAGGGCAGGCCGAAGCGCTGCGCCTCTTCCGCGGAGACGCCGTACCTGGTCGTCGTCGGTGTGTTTTCAGCCAGCGTGCCGTTCTTGACCCTGAGGATCATGTCGTCTTCGACGCAACCACCGGATACCGATCCGACGACCATGCCGTCGTCACGGATCGCGGAGAGCGCGCCGATCGGTCGCGGTGCGGAGCCCCACGTCCGGATCACCGTGGCGAGCACTACCCTGCGGTCGCTGCCAACCCATTCCCGTGCTGTTCTGATGACCTGCAGATCAACGCTGTCCATAAGAAAATCCTCAAGCTGTGCATCGATACGGCTATTGTAGCGCGCCCATGCGGTAACATCAGGCACCACAAGCACGGGAGCAAATCAAATGGAAATGACCGGCGAGGAACTGATCGCACTGCCCCAGCAGGCCACCTGGGATGCGTTGAACGATACTGCGGTGCTGATGGACTGCATACCGGGCTGCGATTCGATGGAAAAGCAGTCCGACACCGAATACCTGCTGACCATGACCGCCAAAGTCGGTCCGGTCAGTGCCAAGTTCAAAGGCAAGATGACGCTGCTGGATGTGCAGGCACCGGATTCCTACAAATTGCAGTTCGAGGGTCAGGGCGGCGTCGCCGGTTTCGCCAAGGGGGAAGCGCAGGTCAATCTCGCGCCGGAGGCTGAAAACACGCGACTCAGCTACAGCGTCAAGGCGAACATAGGCGGAAAACTGGCACAGGTGGGTGCGCGCCTGATCGACGGTGTCGCCAAGAAAATCGCCGGGCAGTTTTTTGCCGCATTCAACAAACGCGCCAGCGGTGCGGGCGGTTAGACGGCTGAGAAAATCAAAAAGCCGGCGCATGCGCCGGCTTTTTTTATCACCGCAATACCGTCAGCCCACGTGTTTGCGCAGGAATGCGAGGGTACGTTCACGCGCAAGCTTGGCACTGGCTGCGTCATACGAGCCGCGCTGATCGCAGTTGAAGCCGTGGCCTGCGGGATAAACGTGGTGCTCATGCTTCGGTTGCGCGGCCTTGACTTTCTCGACCGCCTCCATCGGGATCGACTGATCCTTGTCGCCCCAGTGGAACATGACCGGGCATTTCGCCTGCAACGTCGCGTGGTTGGGAATGCCGCCGCCATAATGCGGCGCCGAACACGCGAGGCCCGCGATTTCCGCGGCAGCCTTCCACGCCACCGTGCCGCCCCAGCAGTAACCGACAATGCCGACCTTGCCGCCGGCCTGCGCCGCCTTGACTGCCGCAGCCGCATCCTTGATCGCATCGTCGAGGCTGGCTTTCTGCATCAGCGCGCGGCTCGCCTCGATCTCCGGCGGCGTGTAACCGCATTCGTAATTGCGCTGCACGCGGTCGAACATCGCCGGCGCGATGACCAGATAACCGTCGGCCGCATAACCGTCGGCCACTGCCCGGATGTGGCTGTTGACACCGAAAATTTCCATCACAACAACGAGGCCGCCGCGCGGCTTGCCCGCGGGCTCCGCCTTGTAGGCGCCGAATTTGTGGCCGTCGGCGGCGGTCAGTTCAATCATGCTGCCCATGTCATCCTCCGTTTTGTGGGGTTCGTCAGAGGGCGGAATTATAACTGGTGCGCGATCCGCCACAGACATCCTGCTAGACTGTCGCCCTGTTCATGAACCCGCTGCAGGGAGACCGCAACATGCTGAAAATCTGGGGACGCACCAATTCCATCAACGTGCAGAAAGTACTGTGGTCCTGCGCCGAGATGAACGTCAAATATGAACGCGTCGATGCCGGCATGCAGTTCGGCGTCAACAATACGCCGGAATACAAGGCCATGAATCCGAACGGCCTGGTGCCGATGATCGACGACGACGGCTTCATCCTGTGGGAGTCGCACGCGATCGTGCGCTATCTCGCGCGCAAGCACGGTCTGGGCTCGCTGTGCCCGTCCGACCCCAGGGCGGCCGCTGATGCCGACCGCTGGATGGAGTGGTACAGCACCACGCTGTGGAACCACATGAAACCGATATTCTGGAACCTGATCCGGACGGCGCCCGAGAAACGCAATATGGCGGATGTCGAAGACAACCGGCAGAAGCTCGCCGCTTACCTCGCGATGGCTGATGCCCATCTCGAGAAAAACCCTTACCTCGCCGGCA
This sequence comes from Betaproteobacteria bacterium, assembly GCA_029883965.1. GTDB lineage: Bacteria > Pseudomonadota > Gammaproteobacteria > Burkholderiales > SG8-41. Next base: position 10,909 of record JAOUIN010000012.1, on the reverse strand, counting down.
AGGTCTTCACCATGGGCGACATACCGCTGGCGGTCCTCTGCCACCGCTGGTTCAACCTGCCGATCGAACGGCCGGCGATGCAGAATCTCGAACGCTGGTTCAAGGCGATGGGTGAGCGGGCCGCATTCAAGCTGCACTGCGCGGCGGCGTTGACCTGAACAAAGAAAATCAAAAATCCTTGCCACTGAGGGCATAGAGTTCGCAGAAAAATGCAGGAACAGCGTTTGCCAACAGCACGCCCGGTCACTGCGTGACTGAAACCGGTCATCGGGTTTACTCTGCAGCCTCTGTGGCGAAACACACTTCCCGACCATGACCGCGGCGCGCAGTTATCGTTATTACGAATTCGTGATGGCCGCGTTCGTCACGGTGCTGATCTGCTCCAACCTGATCGGCCCCGCGAAAATCGCGCAGGTCGATCTGCCGCTGTATGGCACGCTCGTGTTCGGCGCCGGCGTGCTGTTTTTCCCGATCTCTTACGTGTTCGGCGACATCCTCACCGAGGTCTATGGCTACGCGCGCGCACGCCGCGTGATCTGGGCGGGCTTCGCCGGCCTCGGTTTTGCGTCGTTCATGGCTGCGGTGGTGGTGGCGCTGCCGCCCGCACCGTTCTGGGTGCACCAGGGCGCATACGAAGTGGCCTTCGGCAACGCGCCGCGCGTGGTCGCGGCATCGATGGTCGCCTATTTCTGCGGGGAATTCGTCAATTCGTACGTGCTGGCGCGCATGAAAATCGCAACAAAGGGCCGCTGGCTGTGGAGCCGGACCATCGGTTCGACCATCGCGGGCGAGGCCGTGGATTCAGCGCTGTTCTACCCGCTCGCATTCTACGGCGCGGGCATCATTCCCGATGACAAGCTGCTCACGGTGATGATCGTGCAGTTTTTTGCGAAGGTCGCCGTCGAGATCGCGTTTACGCCCGTAACCTACAAGATCGTGGGCTTCCTCAAGCGCGCCGAGAATGAGGACTATTACGACCGGCGCACCAACTTCAATCCGTTTGCGCTAAAACCCTGAAGTCCGCAGGAAACGCGCAAACGCGAGCAGGCCGCCGCCGAAGATCATGCCGAACACGAACAGTTGCAGGGAATAGGAAATCCACGCAAAACCGGTGGGCTCTCCGCTCTCGGCGAGGTTGTGGCAGTAGAGCAGGAACGGCGACGGCTGGTTGATGTACGGCAGCTTCTCAAAACGCACGTCGATGAAAGCCTTCAGCGCCAGTACCACGGCCAGCACCAGGAACGCCACCGGCGTTTCCAGCGGCACAAAGCCCAGTATGGCACCCAGAATTAATGCAAATAGCATGATGCGTATCGATCGGACCGGAAAATACGGAGAATTATTTGCTGGTCGGGGAGACAGGATTCGAACCTGCGACCTTGGCGTCCCAAACGCCCTGCGCTACCGGACTGCGCCACTCCCCGAATTGATTTCGCAAGGGCCGCATTTTACCGGAAAACCCCGCGTCTCCGGCTGCGCTGACCGGCTTTTCCGCTAGAATCGCCGCTTTCCCGAGCGAGTCCTGATGCATACCCCTAACTGGCGCACCCCTGCCGTCGTACTGTTCTGCGGCGGCATGATCCTGACCATCGCGCTGGGTGTGCGCCATACCTTCGGCCTCTACCTGCAGCCGATGACCGCGGACCTGGGCATCGGTCGCGAGGCCTTTGCCTTCGCCATCGCCATCCAGAACCTGCTTTATGGTATTTCGCAACCGATCACCGGCCTCATTGCCGACAAGTTCGGCACTGCACGCGTGCTGATCGGCGGCGCGATCTGTTACGCGCTGGGCCTCTACCTGATGTCGGTGTCGACCACGGGCATGGAACTGACCCTGAGCGCCGGGCTGCTGATCGGCGCTTCGCTGGGCTGCAGCGGCTTTTCGATCGTCTTCGGCGTCATCGGCCGCGCCTTCCCGCCGGAAAAACGCAGCGTCGCTCTGGGCATCGCCGGGGCAGCCGGCTCATTCGGCCAGTTCTCGATGCTGCCCTACGGCCAGTGGCTGATCAACCAGGTCGGCTGGATGCAGGCGCTGGTGATCCTCGGCATCACCGTACTGGTGATCATTCCATTGTCGAGCGCCATGGTCGAAGACAAGAACAGGCAGGCCGCCATCCTGTTCAAACAATCGGCCACCGAAGCGCTGCGCGAAGCAATGGCCCACCGCGGCTTCCTGCTGCTGTGCACGGCCTACACGGTATGCGGCTTCCAGCTGCTGTTCATCGCCGTGCATTTTCCCGCGTATCTGGTGGACCAGCGCATGACGCCGGAGACGGGCATGATCGGGCTCGCGCTGATCGGCTTCTTCAACATGATCGGCAGCTATATGTGGGGCTGGCTGGGCGGGCGACACACCAAGAAATACCTGCTGTCGCTGCTCTACTTCACGCGCTCGGTGGCGATCGCGATTTTCATCCTGCTGCCGGTGACGCCGCTGACCGTGTACGTATTCTCGGCGACCATCGGTTTTCTGTGGCTGGGCACGGTGCCGCTGACCGGCGGGCTGATCGCGCATGTGTTCGGCGTCAGGTACCTGTCGACACTGACCGGCATTGCCTTCTTTTTTCACCAGGTCGGCAGTTTTGCCGGCGTATGGATCGGCGGCTATGTATTCGATGCGACCGGGTCCTACACCGTGATGTGGCTGCTGACCATCGGCATGGGCATCGTCGCCGCACTCCTCAATCTGCCCATCGACGACCGCCAGATCGATCGCGCCGCGGCCAAACCGGTTCAGGCCTGATTACGCCGCTTTGGATTCGCCGGTGCTGGCGGCATCCTTGGCCGCTTCGGCGATCAGCCAGTCGCGAAACGCCGCCACCGCGGGCCGCGTTTTCGCGTGCGGCTCGCACACCAGGTAATAGGCTGAAGCCAGGGTCACCTTGAGGTCGAACGGCATGACCAACCGGCCGGCAGCGAGATCCTCCGCGGCCAGCGCCGGTATCGACGCCACCACGCCGATCGCATCCATCGCCGCCTCGAACGCCAGCACCGCGTGGCTGAAACGCGCGCCGCGCTTGGCATCCAGGCCCTTCACGCCGGCCGCCTTGAGCCAGACATCCCAGAAAGATTCGCCGTCGTACATTTCGCCGGTATCGTCATGCAGCAGCATGTGCTGCTTGAGGTCCTCGGGCGTGCGCAGGGGATGTGCTCCACCCAGGGCCTGCGGGCTGCAGATCGGCGTAATGGTCAGCGGCAGCAGCTTGTGCACATCGAGTTCGGGATAGTGGCCGCGTCCGTAGAGGATAGCGACGTCGGAATCCTCGAGCCAGGCTTCGATGGTCGCACGTTCGGCCACATCAACCTTGCCGTCGACGCTGACCCGGCGCACTCGCGCTGATACCCGGACTTCAATTTCAGGGTGTGCCGCGATAAAACGATGCAGCCGCGGCATCAGCCAGCGCGCCGCAAACGACGGCGCCGCACTCACAGTGAGCATGCCACCGCTGGTATGGGTGCGCAGCCGGTCCACCGCCTGTGCCAGGCAGTCGAACCCTTCGCGCAACTTCGGCAGACAGGCACGCGCGGCATCCGTCAGTTCCAGCGCACGGTTGTAGCGGTGAAACAGCTGGACGTTCAAATATTCCTCAAGCGTACGGATCTGATGACTGACTGCCGCCGGTGTCACATTGAGCTCGACCGCGGCTTTTTTCACGCTCAGATGGCGCGCCGCGGCCTCAAAGGCCTTGAGCGCGTTCAGGGGTGGCAATCGTTGGGACATAATTGACATTCAGCTTAGCATAACTTAATCGATTATTGACAATATATCATGTGCTGCAATGCAACAAAAACCCCCTTCACGAGTCTATACTTCAGTCCGAACTCATTGACTTATATGACAGTGAGGCTACATCGCCGGGACGGCGAACTACTGAAAAGGTTAAGGTAATTACGATGAAAAACACTATTGAAAACAAATTTGGCTCATCCATTTATGAACGGATCGATGCCGTGCAAATGAGCGCTACCGAGCGTCAGGTCGCGATCAACGCGATGCGCGACGCCGACGCCCTGGTCGATACGTTCATCTGGTTCGCACGCAAAATCGAGCAGCTGGGTGCGTACCTGATGATGAAACCCAGCGTCAAGCACTGATACCGAAGTTCGGTATCTTGAAACGCGGACCGGGGCCCCTCCTCCTCCCCGGTCGCTGCAGCGCCGCATCAACCGGTGCTGCGTAGAAGCGGCGGTTTATCCCGCCGCGTTTTTTTCGACCCTGCCCGGGCATCGCCCCGGGTATTGCGTCGCCCGACAACGACCGAAAATCATCCTCAAAAACAATGCGTTAAGGGATATTTGCCGATCCCTGTCTCTGCGCCCCGACGGATGTTTGCAGTGCAAACCGCGACGTCACACGTAACTAATTGTTTTTATTGAATTAATTTTCTGGCCCCGATGTTGCTTAGGCATTGCGTCAGCGCACTTTGTGCACCAGTACGCATTTTCCCTTGCGACCTTCATGGACGCACAAACTATCAGGAGGCTATATGCTGAATCGAGACACATTCTTCAAAAAGCGTGAAGAACAACCGGCCCGCCGCAACGTCAACGTGACCCCGGCACTGGGTGGACCCGGCCAATCGCAGGATTCTGCAGTTAAACCGACGCCCCCGGCACGGGTCGAGACCGTGCAGCCCATCGAGCGCAACAAGCCCGAATCCAGCGGCGGCAGCCGGCTGATCGTCGGTCCGGACATCAAGCTCAAGGGTGCCGAAATCACCGATTGCGACACGCTGGTCGTTGAAGGCACTGTAGAGGCATCAATGGACAGCCGTGTCGTGCAGATCGCGGAGCACGGGGTATTCAACGGCAAGGTCAGCATCGACATTGCCGAAATCCGCGGGCGTTTCGAAGGCGAACTGACCGCGCGCGACCAGTTGATCATCTATGCCAGCGGACGCGTATCCGGAAAAATCCGCTACGGCAAGATCAAGATCGAGGAAGGCGCTGAAATCTGCGGTGACGTGGCCCGTAACGACACGCGCCCGCTGCGGAGCACACCGCCAATACTCAAGGCGGCGAGTTCCGACTGACGGTTACTGCAGTGACGAGGCGCTGGGCGTTTCGGCAACCATCTGCACAGCCGCAAGCTCCGCGAGGATCAGCTCTTTCAAATCCTGCGGGATCGGCATCACGCGCGAGCGCAGCAGTTGCGCCAACTGCTCGCGCTCGCCGGGCGGCAAGCGCTTGAATTCAGCACGTGCCTCCGCCGCAATCGCCCGCTTCTCGGCCGGTGTCAGCGCGGCAAGGCGCTCGTGCGCACTGCGCACGGCTTCCGCTTTCAACGCCAGTTCCTGGATAATCATGGGCCGCGCCGGAGCATTTTTCGGATCGGCCAGCATGCGCATCAGGTTCTCATAGACCTCGTCGCGCTGCGCCGGCGTCAGGTGCACGAAACCGGTGTCGATCAACCCGCGTAGCTGTTCGGCGTTGACGCCATACACACCGGTCAGCGCGGTTGATACCGGCGGCGGCTCGGTCGCTTCCGGATTCCGGGTAAACGCCGATTCCAGCGCCGATGAAATCATCTGGTCACGCAACATCTTCAGCAGGAACAACGTCAGTGGTTCCACAGCATGCGCAGGCGTCATCCCCGCTGCCAACAGCAGAGTGATGAAGACACCTCGCCTGATACGCTGCGCAGTCGACATGTAATGTGACCTGATTGAGAAGCGGAGAACACCGCTCGTGGGACCATAAGACCGCCACACGGGCCCGGGTGTCAAGGCCGCAGCTACGCAGCAATCACCTCCGATTGACGAGGAATCGCGAGGAGAACTATAACATATTGATTTTAATGCTTTTTTTTAAGCCGCGCCAACCCCGCCAATTCCCGTTGTCCTGATCCGTCCCTCAGCCCCGCCGGAAATCCTCCACCGATTTCGCCAGCCGGCCGTCCACAGTCTTCAGCGCCCGGGTTACCGGCAGCGTAGCGCCGAAGGTCGGCACAAATGCAGAATGCTTGCCCGCACCACCGATTACGGCAATCAGCAGATCTTCAGGCCGCTGCACGGCATAGATCAGGTCATCGGGCCGGGGATTTGCCAGCCGGTCCTTGAAGGTGACCCTCACGCGGCGCTCAATGTTGTCACGGGAGAGCTTGCTCACGGTCAAATGGGCATGCTGCTGCAGGAAACGCCGGGCATCGTCCTTGCTGAAGCTGGCGGCAACAGCCTTGGCGTGCTCGGGCCCCATGATCACCAGCGGCTGCGCCTGATAGTAGATGTCGTTGCTGCCGGCAATGCCCATGGTGCCGGCAATGGTCATCAGCACGCCCTCGCCGTCGAGGCTTTCATGATCATTGACGTTATGCGGACACTCCGCACCGATCACCGTCACCGCGCTGGCTTCGGCCGGAAAGCCGCGATCAACGTGCAGCGGCTGCCACGGGCTTTCGGCTTCGTTCTCCGCGACCAGATAACTGTATTTCGCGGGCGATCCGAAGGTCGACATGTCGCCCAGCGCCGGAATCGCGCCGCCGATATTGACCAGCGCCAGGCGTATCGCGCGCCCGATGGATGCGTTGGCCTGATGCCCGGGCCCGAACGCATTGTGACCGCAGTTGATGTCGAGTTCACGCGCTACCGGGCCGTTGACGATGACCAGCGGCGCGCACAGGTGCGTGGTCGCCTGCACGCCGTAAAGATTCAGCGGTTCCTCGCACATCGCCTCGATCGCCAGCATGTACAGCGGAAAATAGCGCGGCTGGCAGCCGGCCATAACCGCATTGGCCGCCAGCCGGAGCGGCGTGGCCTCACCCCAGCGCGGGGCAATTTTCGCAATTGGCTGATCGAACGGACGGTCGCAATAGGCCAGCATCGCCGCCACACGCGCTTCGGTCGGCGGCACGATCGGCAGACCGTCGCTCCAGCCCTTTTCGCGCATCAGCGCGTTGATCGCATCGAAATCATCATCGGCCTCGATGCTGCTCCCCGCAGTTTGCAACATTTGTGCAAGATTGCTCATTGCGTCTTCTCCTTCAGCAGCTTCGCAAACAACGGCAATGCATGCTCGGCGCGCGCCTTGACCTGATCAATGGCAATGCCGCCCAGCGGATGCGGAATCACCAGCAACGGCAGTTCCGGCACGCCAAATACGCGTGCCTGCGCCTGCCCCAGTTTCAGGAAAGGTCCGGAACAGATTACTGCGGTCGTCAGACCGCGCTTCTGCAGGTTCGCCATGTCGTGGACACTCCACGACGTGCACGACCCTCAATCGGCCATTGCGGTGATAACGTAATCCGATTCCGCAGCCAGTTGATCGAGTATCGCTTCGGGCGCAGGCAGACTCACGCTGTCCTTGCGCAATGACACCACCGAGGCCACAGGCATCAGCGCCTTCACGCCGTCAACGATAAAGCGCAACAGATGATCGGCGTTGCCCTTGCTGTTGTCGAGCACACCCAGACGGATACCGCCTTTGGCTACCGCCCGCACCTTGGTCTCGGCAACCGCCTGCGGCGACGGCGCCTCGGGAACCACCAAACGCACTTTCTGATTCATGTTGACCTCCTTGATTCATCGCTGAAGCTCTGACGCCATCCGCCCGCGCGTGGCGCCGCCCAACCGGTTACGGCGCCAACCGTTCCAGCTGTATTCCCCGCACCCGCACCCGGTCACCCACCTGATAATGCCCGCCGTCTGCCCGCTGCAGCACGGTGTAACCGCCGGCATCGAGCTTCACCGTGATCTCGTAACTGCTCGAAGTAAAACGGTTGCGCATCTCCGGGGTGCCGACAGCGCCGACATAGGACTCTCCGGGCCCCATCGGCATTGCCGCGACCGCCCCGACATAAATTTCCCCGCCCGGTCCCTGCGTGGCGGGATTATTCTGAAACGCCTGCGGCACCGGTTGCTCACGCCGGCTCTGAATCTCGCGGATCGTACGGATGACCCCGCATTGGTCACACTTCTCGCCCGGCTTGCTCACGGCCGCCGCCGGCCGCTCATTGCGAAAATCCGGGATCTTGAGCGTCTGTGCCTGTGCGGCCATCGCCGACAGCAGCACGACGCCGGCCACGGCGCAGGCGCAGCCGCCGGATGCGCCCTTACCAGCAGACCGTTCGGTATTGTTCGTCATTCTATTCAGCAAGGCTCTGCAGGAAATAGGCCGCAGACAACAGCAGGCTGGGCGCACCCAGAGGCCCCAGCCACTGGTTGTAGATTTTGCTGATCTCGCCGGTGCGGTAGAGCCGCGCCAGCACCCTGTTCACCGCCAGCCGGAAATCTGCATCCCCGCGCGGCAGCGCCAGCGCATAGGGCTCAACCGAAAAGTCCTCGCCGAGCAGTTTGAATGCGCCCCGCGTCTGCGTCGCCAGCACCACGCCGATCAGCGTCGTGCGGTCGGAGGCGAAACCGTCGACCTTGCGCTGATCCAGCATCTGCAGTCCCGCAGCGCGTGTTTGCACAGTGACCACTTCGGCATTGATGGAACGGCTTGCAAGGGAAGACCGCAATACCTTCTCCGTGGTCGTGCCCGTAATGACTGCAATGCGCTTGCCTTTGAAGTCCGCGAGATTGGCGATATCCGATTGCACCGGCGTCAGGATGCTGCCGCCATCGACAAAGGTGATCAGGCTGAAGTCCACCTCGGCCTGCCGCGACAATGTCCAGGTCGTGGTACTGCACTCGATGTCCACCTTGCCGCTACGGACTGCCTCAAGCCTGTTTTGTATCGTCAGCTCGACCCAGCGGGTCTCGATCGCCGGCATCTTCAGCTGCTCACGGATGCCGCTGGCGATTTCGCGGCACAGATCCACCGAATATCCCTGCGGCTGCCCTTTCTCGTTCTTCGACGAGAAAGGGACGCTGCCCGCCATGTAGCCCATGGTAATGACGCCCGATTTCTTGATCTTGTCGAGCGTGCCGGCCTGCGCCACTGCCGACGCCGCAAGTGCGAACACCAGCCCGAACACCACCACAATTCCGTTTCTCATGCAGTACTCCTCATATCGTTGCGCCGCGCCCGATTCTACTGCGGATTATCGCCGGACAACCGTAATTGGCGAGCACCTGATGCCAGAGCCCCTCAATGACCGAGGACTTCCGACAGCGGATTCCCGATTGCAGCCGAAGGCGGCTTCACACCAAGATAGGCCGACAGCGTCGGCGCGATGTCGTACGGTGTGACCGGACGGCTGATCATTCTGGACTTCAGCCCAGCGCCCGCGAATATTACCGGCACAAAGGTATCGTAGCGCCAGGGTGAACCGTGGGTCGAGGCCACCGTCAAGCCATCAAAGTCGTTGATGAACACATTCGGCTCGAAAACCACGTAGATGTCGCCAGAGCGTTTGGGATGAAAGTTGCGCAGTATCGAACGCATCAATGCGGTGTCAGGCAGGCTGGCGCTACGCAACGCGGAACTCGATACGGCGGCGGCGACACCATCAAATTTTTCCAGTTCGGCAGCAACCGCTTTTTCCACTTCGCCCTGATCCAATCCCTTCTCACGGATCAGCTTGTGGTTGAGATAGATGTAGGGCTGGAAAAAGGCCTCGATCAGTTCCTCGCCCATCCCGAATTTCTTTTTGAGTGCCGCGACCGCCGGCGCTTTATCCAGTGCTTCGGTATCGAAGTTATGTGCGGATTCGATGCCCAACTCTTTCAGGTATCCGGGTATTTCCGGCTGGCCGTGATCGGCCGACAGCACAATCAGCGTGTTCTTAATTCCGACTTTCTGGTCGACATAGGCCAGCAGATCCGCAAGCGTGCGGTCGAGTCGCGCCAGATTGTCTTCGGACTCCAGGCTGGAAGCACCGAACAGGTGGCCGACGTAATCCGTGGACGAAAAGCTGACCGCCAGATAATCCGGCACCTCATCCTGGCCAAGCCGTTCGTGATCCAGCAATGCCTTGGCAAAATCCAGGGTCAATTCATCCCCAGCCGGACTCAGCGTCAGGCGGGTGGTCAGGTATTTATCACCGGACTTGCCATAGGCATGCGGAAAAGTCCGTCCAAAGCCCGGAAAGTTGGCCTCATAGGCACGGTCATCGGCATTGCCAAACATATATCGGGTTGCCGGATGCAGCAACGTCCACGACTTGCCGGCGTATGCTTGTGCAGGCTTTCGAGCATTCCACGCGGTTACCCAGTCCGGATGCTGCTTGTAGTAATACGTGCTGGTAACGAACTCGCCGCTGGACTTGGAGAACCAGAAGGCCTTGCCGGCTTGCCCGGCCATCGATACTGCGCCGCGGTCCTTGACTGATACGGCGAATATCTTCGACTTGCCGTTGAAATGCACCGCCAGTTCGTCGCTGAAGGTCGAGGACAGAATTGCCGCCGGTGAACGGCCATCGACCTTGGCGGCCTTCTGCGTAGGGTCAATCTCGGTCTTCTGATCCACATCCGCACCGGCGGTAAGCAGGCGGTAGCGCGAGTCCTCGATGTTGTAGCTCAGACGCCCCAGCTCACGGTCAAACCAGACATTCCCTACCATGCCATGGGCCGCAGGCACGGTTCCGGTGGCGAGCGAGGTATGGCCCACGATGGTTTCCGTATTGGCATGCTGGTAATGGGCATTGGTGTAATGAACGCCTTTTTTCCACAGCAACCGAAAACCGCCGTCACCCAGCACATGGGCGTAGCGTTGCGGAAGATCGGCGCGCAGGGCATCAACGGTAATCTGCAAAATCAGGCGTGGCTTGTCTGGCGCTGATGCTGCAGCCTGTGCGCAGGCCACCCACGGGCCGGTAAAAATTAATGTGCCCAGCACGAACTGACGGAACACCGCGGCGCCATTAATCAACAGGCTATTGATCCATGGATTCTTCAATTGGCGTTTCCTCCAAACCACTGATAATACGCATTGCCGCCGTCAGCTTGAAACACGCGTTGCATGTCCTGCTTCCACAGATCCCGATGGCCTGCCATGGCGTTTAGCGCAGCTTGATAGAAGGTTAACAGCA
>JAOUIN010000156.1 GCA_029883965.1 Betaproteobacteria bacterium | reverse complement strand
GCGCGGGATTATAACTTGGGCCGGTCGAATGTTCGATTCGTCTCCGGGGTGCAGGTCGTTGATCCGGCACAGTTTTGCACTGGGTTAATCAAAGTAGTGCAGAGGCCAATATAGCAAGCCGGTAGGGGAGTGCAATCCGGTGGTTTCTTATGGCTAGCCACTAATGGCCACAACTGAGTGTGGCGGAATTGTGGCGGGTAGTCAGACTGCATAATTATTCTCGACCTAAATAAGATGTGTAACGTGGTGCGAACCTGAGCGTCCCTTGTGGCGCGTCCGGGTTGAACGTATGGTTGAGGAGTCCCGCCATCTATTTCTCATCGTCGTTGCTGCGTGATAGATTCCTACCTATAAGTTCATTTGGGCACAGCAGCCAAATGCTTGGTTTTATTTCTGGAGAAACACGCATGACCACCAAAGTCGCTGTCATACAAAAGCCGCCTGTCTTTCTTGACCGGCAGAAGACCATCGCGAGCATGCTTAACTCCATTGCCGAAGCGGTGGCGGAAGGAGCGTCTCTCCTCGTCTTCCCTGAAGCCTATATACCCGGCTACCCGACGTGGATCTGGCGGCTGCGGCCCGGTGGCGACATGGCGCTGTCGGGTGAAATCCACGCACGGCTGCGCAAAAACGCCGTGGACCTTGCCGCTGGAGACTTACAACCGGTGCAGGACGCGGCAGCCAAACATGGCGTGACAATCGTCGTGGGTATCAACGAACTTGATAGCCAGTTTAGTGGCACGACCCTGTTCAACACCGTCGTGGTGATAGGCCCCGACGGTGTGATCCTCAACCGGCATCGCAAAATGATGCCCACCAACCCTGAGCGCATGGTGTGGGGCATGGGTGATGCCACGGGGCTGCGGGTGGTCGACACCCCTGCCGGACGACTGGGGTCCCTGATCTGCTGGGAGAGTTACATGCCCCTGGCGCGCTATGCCCTGTATGCCCAGGACATCGATATCTATGTCGCGCCCACTTGGGATGCGGGCGACAGTTGGCTGGCGACCATGCGCCACATCGCGAAGGAAGCAGGTTGTTGGGTGATCGGCACCGCGACCGCATTACAGGGCAGCGACCTGCCGGAAGATTTTCCCGAACGCGACAAGCTGTTTGATCCTGAGGAATGGATCAATGATGGCAATGCCGTTGTGGTCAAGCCAATGGGAACGGTAGTGGCAGGGCCACTCAGCCGAGAAAAAGGCATCTTGTATGCCGAGATAGACAAGGAAGAAGCACGCAAGGCAAGGCGATCACTGGATGTTTCTGGCCACTATTCACGGCCCGACATCTTCTCTTTTTCGGTTGATCGGCGACCACTTAATCCCGTGACCTTCTCAGACTGATAGTCGCCATGTTTTGCACTGAGTTAATCAAAGTAGTGCAAGGCGCAATCCGCTGCTTAGTCAGAGATAGCCACTAATGGCCAAAACTGAGTGTGGCGGAATCGTGGCGGGCGGGAGGCGGCTTACGATCACTATTGTCGGGTGCTCTTTCCTATCAGGATCGTTGCATCATCTGGTCGTATGCATCGGCGAGTGACATCAGGGATTTGCTGCACTGTGTCCGTGTCGATGAGCCGTGCATGAGGGCGAGCATCTCCGGCTCTAACGTTGCGAGACGGCGGATTGTCTTGGCAGTAACAGGTGAAAGCGCTGTGGCGTGAAAAAGCTCTTCTGCCGCAAGTGCGGGTCCGACGATATCAGCATCAGTAATGGGCGGCCCGTCGCCTGCATGGGTGAAAAGATCGCCGCAAAAAAGTGTCTTGGTGGTTTCCTCGAACAGAACGCGCGCTTCCCAGTTGTGCGGGACGTGGGGCGTATCGATGTGCCGAACGCGCTTGCCTCCGAGATCAATGACTTCTCCGTCGGTAAGCTTACTTGGCGGTCGATCGCACAGGTCATCGAGCGAGACCATGCACCCGATCTCTCCATGAGCTACCTGGGCACGCGGTGCGGCAGCGAGAAATTCGTTCATCGCCCCGCACTCGTCGGATTCCACATGCCCGAAAGTGATCCACCGAAGTCGCTCAAGGGGAACAATGCGGGCTATTGCCTGCGAAACCAGCGGGAACATGCGCCGCGGGCCGGTATGGAAGAGAAGAGGTTCGTCGGCGTTTACAAGGAACTGATTGAAAGTGAAGCCGCCTGGTGCTGCATCAGGCACACATGTTGAGAGGCGGTAGATGTGGTCTGCAATCTCATGAACATTGGTTTGCATGTTGGCGCTCCCTCTACTATCGACAAAGGTAACTGGCTGACGGCTGCTACCGTGCGATTGCTGCTCTATCCACTGAGCTACTGGGGCCCGCGGCGGATTATAACTTGGGCCGGTCGAATGTTCGATTCGTCTCCGGGGTGCAGGTCGTTGATCTGGCACAGTTTTGCACTGGGTTAGTCAAAGTGGTGCAGGGGCCAATTTAGCAAGCCTTGGCAGGAAAGCAAGGCTGCAACGTGAAGGAGGTGGCCACAAATGCCACAACTGCGCGTGGCTGACATGTCGCCGGATAGGTGGTAATTCGTGGCCCTACCACAGTCCGATCGTTCAGGAGGATACTGGCGTGGTGTCGTCCAGCGCAGGCGGAATGGGCCATGGCAAGACGCGAACGGATCAGTGACATTCGATTGGAATCATTGACCTTCAGGAGCATCAGGGCGCGTCCGGTCGTCCTCAAGCTCGAGCGACCGGTGGTTGCGCGCATCGCCACCATCACCGACTGGCCGCTGATTCTGATCGATCTATATACCGATGAAGGCATCGTCGGACGGAGCTACCTGGAGCCGTATACGACGAAGGCCATGAAGTACCTGATCCCGGCACTGCATGATTTCAACGAATTGTTTAAGGGGCATCAGGTAACGCCCATCGAACTGTATAACCTGGCGCGCAAGTCTCTGCACTTTGTCGGCTATCAGGGCATGTCGATGATTGCAGTTGCAGGACTGGATATGGCTGCCTGGGATGCTTTGGCCAGGGCGGCAGGCATGCCCCTTTGCGTTCTGTTGGGCGGTTCGGTTGGCACAGTCCGCGCCTATAACAGCAATGGATTGTGGCTCAGAAAACCGGAGGAAGTGGCTGCGGAGGCCGTTGAGCTGCGTGATGAAGGCGGGTTCGCCGGCCTCAAGCTGCGCCTCGGGCGCGACAAAATGCACGATGACCTGGCGACGATACAGGCGGTGCGGAATGCAGTCGGCGACGATATTCACCTGATGGTCGATTTCAACCAGGGCCTGCACCTTGGCGAAGCCTTGCAGAGATGCCATGCCATCGACGATCTTGGCCTGGAGTGGATTGAAGAGCCTATCGTCTACGACAACCTGGACGGTTATGCGCAGCTTGCTGCCGAATTGAAGACGCCGATCCAGATCGGAGAAAACTTCTATGGCCCGCGCGATCTCTACACAGCGCTTCAAAAAAAGGCCTGCGATTTTGTGATGCCTGATTTCATGCGTATCGGTGGCGTCACCGGCTGGCTGAAAGCGGCGGCAATTGCCGGAACTGCCGGCGTGCCCATGTCCACGCATCTGTATCCGGAGGTGGCTGCCCATATGATGCGGGTCACGGAAACTGCGCACTGGCTGGAGTGGCAGGACTGGGCCGATCCAGTTTTGCAAGCGCCGTACGCAGTCAAGGACGGTCAATTGCATATCACGGATACACCTGGCACCGGCCTCGAATGGAACGAGGATGCGGTGACGGCTCACCAGGTCAATCTGTAGCGCCGCACGCCGTTCCGCAGTAGTGATTCATGGCGGCCAAAGCTGATTCCAAAACGTCTGCTATCGGTGGTGTTGGATCAATATTTGATATGAGTCAAATTTTCCGGCCACGATGTAGTGCACCATGGCGGTGGAAGTATTTTTTTTGGAGGTGCTCACAGATGAATGCAGCGGATATTTCGGCGCTGGCGCGCCAGCTTTTCGAATCGCAAGGCGCCAAAGCCATTGCTGTGGCTGCTCAAAAGGCCGCTTCCTTTGTGGAAGCGGGCGACAAAGAGCAGGCGGAGACGTGGCGGCGGGTGCGGGCCGTATTGCAGGAGATGCAAGGGCCGCACGAAAGTTAGGCAGCTGGATCCGACGGCCTGGCGCCCGCCGGCTTCAAGTGAACGCGGGTCGATTTATTGGACTACGCCTGCGTGACCTTGCGGTCATGCCATCAGGTCGACTGCCGTGAAGCCTTTTCATCGCCCTCAAGGGCGGCCATCCTGGTGCCTGCGATCCAGAACTTGACTGCCCGGCGAACCAGTTCCGCCATAGTCGCGCCGGTTTCCTGGTGACGGCGTTTCAGTTCTTCCAGCACGGCCGGGTCAAGGGTGACCACCAGCTTTTGCATCTTGTTGCCGTGGCCCAACGCCGGTTGTCCGCCGTGCTGCCTGATCTTCTTTTTAGCCACGGATGCGTCTCCATGATTTTGAGAGTGCTGACATTGACTCTGCCCGCGCAACGATTTGCCGGAGAGAATTAGATTGCAACCACAAGCTGGCAGCCGCAATCAATCGAGTATGCCGGAGTCGTTGCGGCTGAATCGGTGTAAAAAAGCGATACGACTCAGTTTTGCTCCGTAGATCCTCGGGGTCGAATTCTCAGCGATATGAGCAAAATGGCGGCAACGGCTATAAGTGCGGCTATGATGCCGAGTTGCCAGATCGGGCCGCAGTCGGAGAATGCCAGTTTTCCGCTGGTGCAGGCTTGCACGTAAGTCAGAATGAAATTATCGCCACCCATAAGGTCATTTCCTGATTATTATCACGGCACAAACCGCCGGTTAAGTGCAAAAGCCGGTTGAAGTCAGTGAAGCATACTTCAAGATTGCGGCAGCGTGTGGCGGGAATTGCGGGTTGGTTGGCGATGCCCGGGTCGAACAATGTTGAAAGTTATAATTGATGCGCAATTCGCATTGATTCTCACCGGCAGCGAGTGCCGATCAAGATAGTGGTTGGTCATGGCGCGACAGGGCGCCTTTTTTTGACAACACGGTATCCAATAATGCACCGCAATGTGTTGAAACAAATTGCTTATTTTTTTCTTTACGGAGCGCTCGGCGCCCTGGCGGCGGTAGCAACATTGTATGCCTTGCACCTGCAGGGTCTGCCCGGGCTAAAGGTCTGGCATACGGCGCACCTTGATGAGGAGTTTCGTGCGCAGGATGCAGCGAGTGTCCGGAGCATCGCCGAGTATCGCGCGCTCGAGGACCGGCTTTTCCGCCAGCTCCGGCAGCAAGTGTATGAACGCGTAACCGAGGCGGACCGGCACAGATTTAACCGGTATTTTTCGGGAAGTCGGTCCAGTCCGCAGCAGCAGGCGGTCGACTGGAATCGTACTTTTGAATTGGTTGCGCCGGATCCGCGCGGCGGGGTCCTGCTGCTGCACGGACTGTCCGATTCACCTTATACGGTGCGCGCAATCGCCGAATTGCTGCACGCCCGCGGCTATCATGTGGTGGGCCTCCGGTTGCCGGGTCACGGTACCGCGCCTTCTGCGCTGATGCGCGTGTCCTGGAAAGACATGGCCGCGGCTGTGCGGCTCGCTGCCCGTGATCTGGCGCGCCGCGTCGGTCCGGACAAGTCGCTGGATATCGTCGGCTATTCCACTGGCGCGGCTCTGGCCGTGGAATATTCTCTGGCACGACTGCAGGGTG
>JAOUIN010000155.1 GCA_029883965.1 Betaproteobacteria bacterium | reverse complement strand
ACCACATGAGCATGAACAGGAAACCCAGCAGATAGAGCAGTCCCATGTGCGGTACTGACAGCAGGTCGCGCAATCCGCCGATCCAGCGCGGTCGCCAGGGACCGGCCGCGAGTTGCTTGACCTCACCGACAAACAGAAACACCAGCGCACCACCGCTGAGCATGAGTCCGGCGCTGATCCAGAACACCCGGTGCTGGTGATCCAGCAGCGCGATCAGCAGCGCGCCCAGCGCTGGACCGACCGCCTGACCGATCAGCCCTCCGGTCTGTGCCAGCGCCACCACGCCGCCGATGCGATGCGGCGGCGTGTTGGCGACCAGCAAAGCAACGCCGGCCGGCGTGAAACCGTTGAACACCGCGATCAGCATGAACAGCGCCGCAAACGACAATGGCGTGGTCGCCAGCGGGATCACCAGCATCGATGCGCCCATACCCAGCATCGCACGCAGGATCATCATCTTGCGGCCGTAGTGGTCGGCAATGCCGCCCCACAGCGGGCTCACCGCGAAGCTGATCAGATAGAACACCATCAGCATGTACCCGACCCAGGTCTCGAGGTTTTCATGCACCCCGAGCCCGCGCACCATCAACGGCACGAACGGCCACGCCAGATTGAAACCCAGACCGCAGATCAGATTGGCGAGCGGCAG
Source organism: Betaproteobacteria bacterium (assembly GCA_029883965.1). GTDB lineage: Bacteria > Pseudomonadota > Gammaproteobacteria > Burkholderiales > SG8-41. Next base: position 5,045 of record JAOUIN010000155.1, on the reverse strand, counting down.
CGTGCGCCGGTTGCTGCGCCAGTATGGGTAGCGGATTGACTCGTCGTCGGAGGTATTGAGACTCATGAAGACTGCGGGCAGCGCGCCGCCAGCGCCGCTGTCCTGATCAACAACCGCGGCAATGCATTATCAGCCGTGAAAAAAAGTGCTGAGTTCGTCGTACACCATGTCCGGCACCTGCTCCGCCGGATAATGGCCGCAGGGCAGCGGCTTGATGCGTTCGATATTCGCGACGTATTGCGGCCACGCCTTGAACGGGTCGTAGAACTTGTTGGTATGGCTTTGCTCGCCCCAGTAGATCGCCGTCGGGCATTCGATCTTGCGGCCGGCATCGAAGTCAGCGGTATCCATCGCCATATCGACCGTCACGCCCGCGCGATAGTCTTCGCAGACGGCATGAATGTTCTCCGGCGTACACGCGCGCGCATATTCCTTCAGCGTCTCCTCCGAAAAACCACCTTTGCCGATGCCCATCTTGGTGAGCTTCTTGAGGATGTAATAGTCCTCGTTGCCGGCGATCAGTTTTTCCGGAATGTCATAGGGCTGCGCCATGAAAAACCAGTGGTACGAATTGAGGGCCCACTGCCAGGTGGCATGCGTCAGTACATGGTGCGTCGGCAGGATGTCGAAGGTTGCAAGTTTTTTCACCTTGTCGGCGTGATCGAGCGCCATGCGCACCGCCGCGCGACCGCCGCGGTCATGCCCGGCCACGCAGAATTTCTCGAAACCCAGATGCTGCATGACCTCGACGTTGTCCTGCGCCATGCGCCGGAATGAATAATTGCTGTGGTCTTCGCTGCCGCGCGGCTTGCCGCTGTCGCCATAACCGCGCAGGTCCGTGCACACGACCGTAAAATCCTGCGCCAGCCGCGGCGCGACCAGGTGCCAGTGCACATGCGTCAGCGGATTGCCGTGGATCAGCAGGATCGGCGGGCCATTGCCACCGTAGCGCAGGTTGATTTTGACTTCGGGATCGCTGGTCTGGACCTGGATCTGCTTGAAACCTTCGAACACTGTGCCACTCCCTGAAAAATTGTAGTCCGCTCCGATGCTAACTGAAGCCGCCGTCAGCGTACGCATCACGGCCGTGATATGGACCTCGCGCCCGCAGTACCGGCTGCCGCAGCACGCGTGCTAACATCGGGCCCCATCTCGCTGTGTCACGCAGATCCACCGCCGCATCGTCAGCCGCCGTCGGGTCGCGTCACCGAAGATACAAAAATATCAATAAAATCAAATACTTATATTAACCATAGGATAAATTCGCAATGTTCAATCCGTTCAAGCCGCTGGAGCACATCCACGCCGAAGTGTTCACCTCCATGCCCGCCAAGTTCCGCAAGAAGGCCCGCAGTGCGTGGTCCGACCCGAACCGGCAGAACGCCGAAGTCGAATGTTTTCTTGAAGCGCCGGCCTTCGACCGCGAAGGCAATCTCTATGTCTGCGACATTCCCTTCGGCCGCATTTTCCGCATCGACCCCAAGGGCGACTGGGAACTGGTGGTGCAGTACGACGGCTGGCCCAACGGCATGAAGTTTCACAAGGACGGACGCCTGTTCGTCTGCGACTACAAGGAAGGCCTGCTCGCGCTCGACGTCAAGACCGGCAAACTCGAAACCCTGCTGCGCACGGCCTACAGTGAAAGCTTCAAGGGCCTGAACGACATGCATTTCGCGTCGAACGGCGATCTTTATTTCACCGACCAGGGCCAGACCGGTATCGTCGATCCCACCGGCCGCGTCTACCGGCTCAAGGCCAACGGCGAATTGCGCCGCCTCGCCGAGAACATTCCGAGTCCCAACGGCATTACGCTCAACACCACGGAAAAACAGGTTTATGTCGGCGTGACACGCTCCAACTCGGTATGGCGCCTGCCGCTGATGGCCGATGGCTCGGTGTCGAAAACCGGCGTGGCCATCCAGCTCTCCGGTGGCGTCGCCGGACCTGACGGCATCGAAATGGACAGCGCCAACGGTTTGCTGGTCTGCCAACTCGGGGTCGGCATCTGGCGTTTCGATGCCAACATGCTGCCAACCCACCTGGTCTCGTCCAAAGACCACGACCGGCACCACCACCTCGACAACGTCGCCTTCGGCGGTCCGGACCACAAGCAGATCTTCATCACCGAAGCACTGACCGGTGATGTGCTCACCGCGAAGATGCCGGTCGCCGGTAAAAAGCTCTACGGCCACATGTAAGAAGGTCAATGCGGCAAAAAAACGGCGCACTAAGTGCGCCGTTTTCGTTGTACGCAGACAATGAAGCCGGCTGAAGCGCGGTGACTGCTCAGTGATCCATCTTCAAGCCGTACTTCGCAAGCTTTTCCTCATCGAGCTTAATCCCGAGCCCGGGCCCGGATGGCAGTGCAATGCTTCCGCGACTGATATCGAGCCGGGTCGTGGCCACGGTATCGACCACTTTCAGAGGGCCCACGCATTCCAGTCCAGGCACGACATTGCGCGAAGTGGCGGCGAGCATGATCTCCGCCGTCGTGCTGAGGTCCAGCCCGAAACCATGTCCCAGCACCACCGGGAGACCCGCGGCCTCTGCGGTGGCCAGCATGCGCGCGGTCTGTAACAGGCCACCGGCCTGCTTGATGCCGAACTTCACATAGTCGGCGCAATCCGCCTTGATGACACGGATCAGGCTTTGGTGATCGCTGATGGATTCGTCGGCCATGACGGGAATGCCACCTTCCCGTCGCACCCGCGCCAGTCCCGCCAAGTCGTCCTTGGGCACCGGCTGTTCGAACAACTGCATATCGCAGGACTTGACGGCGCGACACAGGGCCAGTGCCTGATCCACGGTACATTGCATGTTGGCGTCCATGCGCAGCTGAATATCCTTGCCAACGGCATCGCGCACCGCTTTCACCCGGGCGCTGTCCTTGCCGGCATCGTTGCCGACCTTGATCTTCATCGACTTGAATCCGGCATTCTTCCAGCGCATGGCCTCGGCCACGGCTTCGTCCGGCGGCAGCTCGCCGACCCAGCCGTTGAACAATAAGCGATCTTGAATGGCACCGCCGACGTAGTCGTAAAGCGCAGTGCCTGACCGTCGACAGACAAGCTCGATGCAGGCCAGTTCCACACCCACCACAGCACCGGGCTGCGACGGCGTCAGCTTGGAGGCGATCTCGACGATGCGATTGACGTTACCCGGATCCTTCCCGATCAGGGCCGGAGCGATGCGATCCCGAATCGCCAGTGCAAGCTCCGGAGCGGTGTGAGGCGACTTGGCCGTGGTTGAGGGATCGATGCTGCTGATGCCGATCGCACCGTCCGAATCCGTGACCCGCACCACCACACACTTGGTGACACTTTTGGAGACACCGCCACTGGTAAACGTGCCCACCAAGGGCATGCCTATGCAAAACACCTCGATCTTGCTGATTGTTGCAGTCATTCCGGACCTCTTCCGTTACCTGATTCATTAAAAGCCGTGGAGTTTTTCCACTCGAAACAAAACTTCAAACCACTTCTTTGACTGCCGGCATCCCCGGTTACAAATTCCCCGGTACAGCTGTCAACGCGGGACTCCGGGATCTCGCCCGATGCGCGCAAGCCTGTATTCTAACGAGTGCTGGGCATGCGCCGCACGCGCACGCGGCTTGTCCAGCAGGTTGGAGTCGCCAAGCAGCGGAAACGATGCCTGTACGCCGACCGCGGCCTTGCGCAGAAAATGGTTGTGCGCGGCATCGAGTATTGCGTCGTGAAAGCGTCGGTTCAGCGTCATCAGCTCACGCGGGGCAGACAGCGCTTCCGCTTCCTGCCGGTTATCCCGGAATCACAGCTTCGCCGTTGATCACGGTACGATGCATGACGCGGGGCTGCGACGCATCGACTTCGGAGCGGTAATGCATCGCGCAGCGGTTGTCCCACAACACGACATCGCCGACCTGCCACACGTGTTTCCAGGCGTATTTTTCCTGGGTCGCATGCGCCCACAAACGGTCGAGCAGCGCTTCGCTCTCTTCGTTGGACATGCCGACAATATAGTTCGACGGCCAGTCGCGCCGCCGCCCCAGGTAGAGCGCGGGTTTTCCGGTTACCGGATGGATGCGCACCAGCGGATGCGCCGGGCCCGGCACTTCCTCGGGTTTGGTCGGCATTTTCACCGTCGGACGCAACACGCCGGCGCTGTTGCGGCTGGCGTCATGAATCTGCGTGCGGCCTTTGATGGCCGCCTTCAGGTCGGCTGGAAGATCATCATAGGCCTGGTACTGGTTGTTGAACCAGGTATCGCCGCCACCGCCGCTTTTCGGAATGACCACCGAATACAGCATGCTGCCCGCAGGCGGCACCGCAACATAGGAATTGTCGCTGTGCCAGACCACTTCGTAACTGCCCAGTCCGCCGTTGTCCCTGACCGACCGGCCTTCTTCATCAAGGTTGCTAATCAGCGACAAATGCGGATGCAGCGGCACCCGCTTGCCGCCGATCTTGTAACCGCCGGCGACTTCGTACTTGCGCGCCGCAGGCTCCTTGGGAATGCCGAACACGCCGGCCGCCGCAAGAAACGCCTCATCCGGCAAGTGTTGTCCGCGCCAGACCAGAACCAGATGGTCGGCCCAGGCCTTGCGCATCAACTCGCGCGTGGCCTCCGGCACCGGTTGCGACAGGTCGACACCGCGAATTTCTGCGCCCAATGCCGCGCCGCTTGGAACAACCTGCACCTGCTCCGGTGCGTTTACTGCCGTGGTTTGAACCTGTTGTGCTGTCATGATGATCTCCTTGTACCTGATCCGCATTGATCCTTTGGTGCTACTGACTCAGACCATTGTGCAATAGCCGGCCTCGCGATGGATGCTGCGACGCCGCGGCCCGGGTGGACTTGCACTTCGATCGTCGGAAATGCCATGCACTGATGGCTGCGGTCGAACGCGCCGGTGTCCGCCATGCGGAATTGCTCCTGATTGCTCTCGCCCGTTTTATACAGCGCAGGGGAATCCCGGCGCAAGCGGAAACGGCACCGTGACCGGCATCAACTCAGGATTTCAACCGCATCGCCGACACGGATGTCACCACCCGGACCGTGCGTCAGCA
>JAOUIN010000154.1 GCA_029883965.1 Betaproteobacteria bacterium | reverse complement strand
CATGCAGATCTTGATGTCGTGCAGCGTCGGATACAGATGTTCGATCTTGTTGGTCAGCAGCTCGCGGCTGGCCTTGTCCTGGCCTTTTTCAAGGTTGGACAGGATTTCGCTGAAGCCGAACAGACCCATGGCGACAACGACGAAGCTTAGACCGTCCGCCAGTCCCGACATGCCGAAGGTGAAGCGCGACATGCCCGAGTTGACATCGGTGCCGACGATGCCGAACAGCAGGCCGAGGAAAATCATCGATATGGCCTTCAGCATCGAACCGCTGGCGAGCACGGCAGAAGCGATCAGACCCATGCACATCAGCGAGAAATACTCCGGTGCACCGAATTTCAGTGCCATCTCGGCCAGTGGTGGTCCTGCAACCGCGATCAAAATCGTACCCACGGTGCCGGCAAAGAATGAACCTACTGCGGCAATCGCCAGTGCCGGGCCGGCACGGCCGTTCTTGGCCATCTGATAACCGTCGATACAGGTCACCACTGAGGCCGACTCACCCGGCAGGTTCACCAGGATCGAAGTCGTCGAACCGCCGTACTGCGTGCCGTAGTAAATACCGGCCAGCATGATCAGCGCACCGACCGGAGGCAGGTTGAACGTCGCGGGCAGCAACATCGCGATCGCGGCCAGCGGGCCGATGCCCGGCAGTACCCCCACGAGCGTGCCGACGAATACGCCGATGAAACAATAAGTCAGGTTTTGAAATGAAACTGCGGTCTCGAAACCCAGTGCGAGATTGGAGAATAGTGATGCAATGACGTCCATTTTTTATCTCCACCAGAAGAGCGGGTAAGGCAGTTCAAGGCCGTAAATGAACAGGGCCCAACTGCCGATGATCAACACGATCGTCATGATGATCACTTCTTTCCATTTGAACTCGGTTCCTGCACCGGCTCCCAGGATGATCAGCGCCGCCGTGGCGATGACAAATCCCAAGTGGTCTATGGCCCAGCCGAAAATGACGAAGCCCAGGCTGAGCAAGACCATGGGTTTGAACGCCCATTTGCCCAGCTTGGCGCCTTCGGTCCTCAGGCCCTGCAGGCACAGCGCAGCCCCAAGACACGCCATGATGATGCCAAGCCAGGTCGGGAAATATCCCGGTCCCATGCGGCTGGTCGAACCAAACGGATAATCCTGCGCCATAAAGATGGCAAGGAGCCCGAAGCCGACAAACATCGCGCCAGCCCAGAAGTCTTCCTGACTCTTGATCTTCAAGTGAACACCCTCCTGATTTCATAAACGGATACCGGAACGAACCACACTTCCGGGTCGATGTGCCGCACACCACTTTCGAACTGCAAACCACACGCGGCAGGTATTTCTTGTTTTACCTTCAGCCCTACTGCACATAAGCACTATTACGGTAGCGGACTTTACACGAAGCCTCCGAGCCGAACAAAGCTTTTTTACCGTATATGGTGCGACGCACAAACCTGTTTGCGCTCGGCGCAGATCAATTTCACAACACAGGATTCCGTGATGCGCCGCCAAATGCCGGACGCAGTCTAGGGGCCGGTGCTTACACTCGCCTTACTCGGGCGATATCAAATTACCATCAAGACGCACGTCTTCCAACAGCAGGCTCAAGCCCTGCACATGCTCCGGTTAGCTTCTTAATATCCAGACTTAACAATCAGTTAGCGGAGCAATGCGCAGACTTGGTGCACATCGCGCCACAGGGATTAATCCATCATTTCCACGCGCTTGGTCTTGATCAGCATGCGCAGCCGGTCTGCTTCGCCCTGCATGAATTTTGAAAACTCCTCGACTGAACCACCTGCGGACACCAGCCCCAGCTGATCCAGTTTGGCTTTCACATCCGGCTGGATCATCGCCTTGTTCAGCTCCGCATTCAATTTGGCAATAATCGAGCGCGGCGTCTTGGCCGGTACCTGCATGCCGAACCACACCGTGGCCTCGGCATTGCGGATGCCTTCCTCGAGCAGCGTGGGCACGTTGGGAATCACGCTCTGGCGTTTGGGCGCCGCAACGGCGAGTATCTTCAGCCGCCCCGCTTTGATGTGCGCATCGCCGCTGACCACCGTGGTGTAGACCACATCAACACGGCGCGACAGCACATCGAGGAAAGCCGGTGCCGTGCCCTTGTAGGGTACATGCACGAATTCCGCACCGGTGGCCGCGGCAAATAGCGCCTGGGCAATATGCAGACTGCTGCCGTTGCCGGAAGACGCCCAGGTCAGCTTGCCGGGATTGGCTTTGGCATAGGCCAGCAGTTCGCGCGCGTTGTTCGGCGCGAAGCCGGGCGCCGCAACAATGATCAGCGGGGAGTAACCGATGAACATCACAGGCGCTAGATCCGACATCTGGTATGGCGGCTTGGTCCGCAACAACACGTTGTTGATGCTCGGGCCCGGATTGGCGTGAAGCACCGTGTAGCCGTCCGGCGCGGCATCAACCACGATCTTCGCGCCCAGCGAGCCTCCCGAGCCCGGACGGTTATCCACGACAAACTGCTGCCCCATGGAATCCGACATTTTCTGCGCCAGCAGGCGTGCGGTAATGTCGTTCGAAGCACCCGGAGCGAACGGGACAATCCAGCGTACCGGCCGGCTGGGATAAGTTGCCGCAGCATTCTGGGCTGCGGCAATTGGGATCAACGCGCTGTTCAAGCCAACCGCCAACGTGGCTGCAATCAGGACTGCTCTCATGCTTCTCCTCCTTCTCTTTTTTGGTAAATGCCGCAATTTCCGCGACTGATTGCGCCGGCTCCTTGCTTCAATGGCGCGTCAGTGCTTCGGGATTGATGATATTAACTGGCTTGCCCGCAGCGTAAGCCAATATCTGATCAAAGATATTGCCGAAAATCCGCTCGTACCCGGCATGCTCGACATAACCGATGTGCGGGGTGCATACCGCGTTGTCGAGATGCAACAGCGGGTGGCCCGCATCCAGCACCGGTTCGTCCTCGAACACATCCACCGCGCCCATGCCCGGGCGTCCGAGCTTTAACGCCTGTTCCAGCGCGCCCGCCGCGATCAGTCCCGCCCGGCTGGTATTGACGATCAGCGCTGTCGGTTTCATCCGCGCCAGGTCTGCCGCGGTGACGATACCCCGCGTGGCATCGATCAACCGCAAATGCAGAGAGATGACGTCGCTGGTTTCGAAAAATTCGTCTTTGCCGGACGCCGCCGCATAACCGTCAGCCCTTGCCCGCGCCAATGACGCCTCCCTCGCCCATACCAGCACGTTCATGCCGAACGCCTTGCCATAACCGGCGATCACCGCACCGATACGGCCGTATCCATAAACACCCAGCGTCTTGCCACGCAATCCGTAACCCACGCTGGACTGCCAGCGCCCGGCCTTAAGCGCCGCGACTTCCTGCGGAATCCGGCGCATCGCCGCAATGATCAGACCCCAGGTCAATTCGGCTGTCGCGTAGGACGGCTGACCGGGATGCAGGCTGGTACAAAGGAGCACACCATGCAGGGTGCAGGCCTCAACATCGATATGCGGATAGACGCTGTGATGACTGATCAATTTCAGTTTCGGCAGGCGCGCGATCAACGGCGCGCGGATCGGCGTACGCTCGCGGATCAACACCAGCGCCTCGGTGTCCTGCAGGCGATCCGCCAGCACATCGACATCCTTGGTGTGATCATTCCAGATTCTGACGTCGTGGCCTTTGAGCCTGGCGTAACAGTCCAGCGTGCGCACGACATCCTGATAGTCATCAAGAATTGCGATTTTCATGGCCCACGCCGCCCTGTTGCGATCATATATAAATTATTGTTTTTAAAAGATATTTAATCAAGCCAGCCGCTGGCGCGCTGCTGCCGGACGACTTCATCGACGATTTCCGGCGCACGGCCAACGTAAGTTGTCGGATCCAGCGCCGCCTGCAGTTCCTTCGCAGACAGCGCCTTCTTCACCTGCGGATTCTGCATCAGCGCCGCTTCGAACGACACGCCGTTTTCGATGCCGTGCATCGACGCCTCGTACACCAGATCATGCGCGGTCTGCTTGCCGAGCTTGTCCGACAGCACGAACATCACGCGCTCCGACAACAAAAAACCACCTAGACGGTCGAGGTTGCCGCGCATCTGCCTGGCATCCACATGCAGGTCGGTCAGCACATATTTCATCATCGCCAGCATGCCGCCGGCCATCAGGCAGGATTCCGGCAATGCCTTCCACTCACCGCGCCACGACGACCCGTCGCGCTCGTGCTCGATGATCATCGACTCGAGCATATAGGCGACGTTGTAGCGCAGCGCGCGGCTGACGCCGACGACCGCCTCACACGTCGAGGGATTGCGCTTGTGCGGCATCGTCGATGACCCCACCTTGCCGGCGCTAAACGGCTCATAGAGTTCGCCGATTTCCGTGTGCTCGAGAATGATGATTTCGTTGGCGATCTTGCCCAGCGTCGCACTGATCAGACCAAGCACGTTGACGTATTCGGCGAACCGGTCGCGCGCTGGCTGCCAGTTGATGTCGGCCACACCCAGCCCCAGGCGCTTCATCACGCCCTGCTCCAGCGCAGCGGCCTGCGGGCCGAAAGACGCCTGCGTGCCGACAGCACCAACCATGCCGCCGACGAACATGCGCGGCTCGAGCTGGCGCAGCCGCTCGAAATTCCGCCCCATTTCGGACAGCCAGATCGCCGCCTTGTGGCCGAACGTGATCGGCAACGCCTGCACGCCGTGCGAGCGCCCCACCATCGGCGTTGCGCGATGTTGCTCGCACAGTTTGACCAGCGCATTGCCGATAGCCTTCATGTCACGCAGGTAGATTGCATGCGCGTCCCTGATCTGCAGCATCGTGGCAGTATCGAGCACATCCTGCGTCGTCGCACCGAAATGGATGTACTCGCCGTGTTCGGGTTTGCACAGGTTCTGCACGGCCTTCACGGCCGGCACCAGCGGATGCTTGATGCGGCGGATTTCCACGGCGACCGCGGCGATATCGATTTTCGAAATTTTCGCGTTGGCGGCGATTTCATCGGCAGCAGCCTTCGGGATGATTCCCAGCGCGCCCTGCTCCAGCGCCAGCGCCGCCTCCACATCGAACCATTTCTGCACGCGGTTGTGGTCATTGAAAATTGCACGCAGCTCTTCCGTGCTCCAAAGATGCTGTATCAATGCGTCGTCGAATACCCCTGATGCCATGACAGCCTCCATTTCCGTTATTGCTGAGGCGCCAGCGCGCGATTGTCCGGCATGCTCATGAACGACTCCATCGCATGCCAGAACTTGTGCCGGTTCAGCCCCAGCGTTGCCGCATGCGCCAGCCCGGATACGAACACAAACTGCTTGTCCTTGCTCGGCAGCCTGCCGAAAAAATCCAGCAAATCGGGCTCGGCCGCAATGCCGTCGAACTCGCCGCGGATGATGCACACCGGGCAGGCGATTTTTTCCGGATCCACGACCGGAAGATGGGCGCACATGTCGAGATAGGTTCCGGTCGGCACGGTGTCGCCCAGCGGCAGCTCGGCATCCGCGAGCGCATCCGCGGCAATCATTTCGGAGGTGCCAGGTTTATCGCGGGTAAACATGCTGTGTATGAACGCGCGATCCACTTTGCGCCGCGGGCTGGCACGGTATTCCTCGACTTTTTCCCTGCGTTTGGCCAGCGTTGGCGATCCTTCCCCGGTGTACACCAGCGCGGACACCATCAGCCGCTTGACGCGATCCGGGTGCTGCTGCGCATACAACGCAGCACGCAGCGC
>JAOUIN010000153.1 GCA_029883965.1 Betaproteobacteria bacterium | reverse complement strand
CACTCTTGCCGGTAGCAGGGACTACGATGGCAGCACCGATTTCGGCCCAGGCTCATTCGGTACGATAAACGGTGTAAACGGCGAGACACTGACTGTGGCTAGTGGCACTGGGACGGTGCCGAGTCCGAAAGTCCTGGCTGGTACGCAATCACTGGCGACTGGCAGCCTGGCGCTGGGCAACGGTACCGGTTTGGCGAGCAACTACACGCTGGTTGGCGGCACACACACCGGTACGATCTCGGCGACAGCCTTGGTGCCGTTCGCATGGGATCCCAGCGGCGGCGACTTGCGTTGGGAGAACCCGGCAAACTGGAATCAGGGGGCTGTACCGATGAATGGTGCAACGGCCAGCATCCTGGGCGGGTTGAGCGGACCGGTGGTGTATTCCAGCGTGAGCGGCGCAACCAGCCTGAAAACCCTGAGCAGCGCCTCTGGATTCACCATTACCGGCGGAACGCTGACGCTGGGGAATTCAACCGCGGATATTTCATCGTTTAGCGGAGCGCCGCTGACAGTAAGCGGCGGTTTGCTGAACGGCCCAGGCACCATCAATCTGGTGGGCACGACGCTGGATGTGCTGGCCGGAGGTGTGCTCGGAGGTTCGCGGACAATAGTCGGTGATGTTAACAATCTTTCGGGAACCGTGAGTCCGGGTGCGTCACCCGGCATCATGACGATCGATGGCGATTATTTTCAGGGTTCATCAGCGACACTGCTTGCTGAAATTGGCGGCACTGCGACGGGTCAGTATGACCAGTTGATCGTCACTGGAACTGTGACGCTTGGCGGCAACCTTACTGTCGTGCTTGATAATGGATTTTTCCCTCTTGCAGGCGATACTTTCACGATTGTCCAGGGCGGTGGTGCGGTAAGTGGGGCCTTTGCAAGTACCAGCCTGCCAGCAGCCTTGCCGATGCGGACAGATCAACTTGCGTCGAGCGTCAGTGTTACCGCTGATCCACTTGTCAATACGGAGCAGCTTATATCGACGCAAGTCAACCAGGCCAACAATGCTCCACCATCAGTTGATGTTACGCAGGGCACGAGCAATGCGAACATTCCCGGTGGATTGGTTGTGGGGAATACTTACCTGGAAACGGGAAGTGGTCAGGTCGTTGCGCTTAGTCAGACGGGTACGGTCCAGTCAGGGGTATATACCAATGTTGCAACCGGACAAACGACAATTCTGGGTTCGGGGTCGCTGCCAGATCCCGGCATATATCTTAGTGCGGATGGTGCGACGGTGTTGGTTATAACGCTGGATTCTGAAACCGGGCAGCCTGTCATCCTGACGGGCTCGACGGGGGAATCTGGAGATACCGTTGGATCACAAGCCAAAGTCAGTAAACCCGGCGTTTGCAAGTAGGGTATTGGGCTCCCTGAGCCTTCTTGCTCTTTTTGCGGCAGGTCATTGAACCAAAAACCGGTGCACATGACTATTCCCCCGCATTCTGGCAACATGATGCCTATATCGCTGCGGCGCTTGACCGTGGCAGGATAGAAAATAGCCGTTTCATTGACGAGTCTATGCCAGTGCCCAGCCCCCCAAACCCGCAGATTCTGAAGTCCGTACCGCTGTTTTCATCATTCTCCGATCAGCAGATTGCTGCTCTGGCGTCATGGATTCAGCGCCGCAGCTACCCGCGTGGTGCGGCGATTTTACGGGCGGGCGAGGAAACGGATGCGCTTTACATCATTATGTCAGGCCGGGTCAAAGTGCTGATCCCGGACGAAGAAGGGCACGAGGTCATACTTACCATGATGGAGGCGCAGGACTTTGTCGGTGAAATGGGTCTGCTCGACGGCTTGCCCAGTTCCGCCACTGTCGAAACGCTGGAGCCCTGCGAAATGCTGCGCTTGCCGCGAACCGCATTCAACTCCCTGCTCGAAAACAATAATGAAGTTGCGATGCAGGTGTTGCGCAACCTGGTCAAACGGTTGCGCGATGCGGATCGCAAAATCGAGAGCCTGGCGCTGATCGATGTCTATGGGCGGGTGGCGCGCCTGATCATCGACATGGCAGAGGAGACGGACGGGAGATGGATCGTGCCGCGAGCGCCTGCCAAGCAGGAAATTGCGCGCATGATCGGCGCTTCGCGCGAAATGGTAAGCCGGGTGGTCAAGGATTTGCAGGAAAAGGGCTTGATACGTACCGACAAGCGCAAGATATTTGTACTCGACCGTCAGTCTATGGCGCGGCGCGGATCAGCACGCTGATCGTCGTGCCGGATGCCTGAAAACGTGATTTTTCTCACATTTTCAGATACTTATAAAATTTCAGTCGATTAAATTTCCGGGAATTGTGGTATAAAAATGGGCATATCCGGATGGCTGATTTGATCTTGGTTTCGTGGAAACTGCGGGCGGGCGCACAGAGGGAGGTCGTTATGTTCTCGATCAAGGGGTTTGTGCAGGGTGTTGTCGGGATGACGCTGGCCTTGGTTGTGATGGGTGCATGGGCTGCGGGCGCCGGCGTCATCACACATTTAAGCGGAACGATGTCCGTGCAGCGACCGGACGGTTCCGTGCGCATACTTTCACAAAAATCGGAAGTGCAGCCTGGGGATGTTCTGACCACCCAGCGCGACAGTTACGCCCAAATCAATTTCTCCGATGGCAGTGCCGCGACCATGCGTCCGAATACGACGATGAAGCTCGAAGCCTATAATTTTTCCAAGGAGGCGCCGCAGCAGGACAGCATGTTCATGCGCCTGTTGAAGGGTGGGTTACGTACCGTCACCGGCCTGATCGGCAAGCGTGGCGACCAGGACGCCTACAAAATCGGCACTTCGACGGCGACCATCGGCATACGCGGATCTTCCGGAGACACCGTTTCGTGCACATCGGACTGCGGGAACCTGGAGCCCGGCACATATCACACGACGTACACGGGCAGCTACATCATGCAGAATCAGGGCGGCAGCCAGGTTATCGGCGAGGGGCAGTTTGGCTTTGCGCAGGATCCCAGCAAACCGCCGGTCATACTGCCGGGTGATCCTGGTTTGAACCTGGGACAGTTGCCATTCACACTCGGAATCAGTGGCGGCGCAATCGGCGGTGGCACCAACCAGGAGTGTATCGTTCGCTGAGTTTGCCGTCGGCTTTACCTGCTGCAGACCCCGCCTGAAGGCGGGGTTTGTTTTTGGGCGTCGGGTTAATCGTGCGCTGTAGCGTAGTGCTGTGTCCCCTCCCTTTTCACTTATAATCATCAGCTTAATTAAACCGCTGTGTGAAAAGGTTGACGTTGGCGAGCGATAAGTCCTCTGCAAGCAAAGCCGCGCCCAATCCGCTGCCGCCCAAACTGGCAGCGCTGTTGCGCGAGTCATGGTGGCTGGCCTTTCTGGCCGGTGCCTTGTATCTGCTGCTGGTCCTGTTGACGTTTCATAAAGGTGATCCCGGCTGGTCGCACAACGCCGTGGTTGAACGCATCAGCAATGCTGGCGGCGTCGTAGGGGCCTATGTCGCCGACCTGCTGCTTTTTATCTTCGGATTGTCGGCGTACTGGTGGGTCGCGCTGTGCGCCGCGCTGGTGATGTGGAGTTTTCGCCGTATCGAGACGGTTTCCGCGGGAGATCGCCGTTCCTATGCGGTCGTACTGATTGGTTTCGTCATCGTGCTGGTGGCGAGCTGCGGCGTGGAATCATTGCGGCTTCATACGCTGCAGGCGGACCTGCCGGGTGCGCCGGGCGGCGCATTGGGCGCAGTGGTTGGCAGCGGAATGGCCGGCATCGCCGGGTTTACCGGAGCGACGTTGCTGCTGTTACTGTTGCTCGCAGCGGGCCTGAGCCTGTTTACCGGAGTGTCCTGGCTGTCCGTCATCGAACGGCTGGGTGGCTGGGCAGAGCAGATTTACGGTTACATCGTGGCCAAAATGCAGGAGCGAGCCGATCGCAAGGCCGGAATGGAGGCGACCGCAGCCCGCGGGGATGCAGTCGAGGACAGCAAGAAAAAGATCGAGGCGCATGAGCCGGTTCGCATCGAGCCGGTGCGTATCGAAATTGCGAAGTCCGCACGCGTCGAGCGCGAGAAGCAGGTGCCGTTGTTCGGCGACCTGCCGGATACGCTGCTGCCGCCGATCAAGCTGCTTGATGCGGCAGATGCCAATGTCGAGACTGTTTCCGCTGATACGCTCGAATTCACTTCGCGCCTGATCGAGAAGAAACTTCTCGACTTCGGTGTCGAGGTCAAGGTGCTGACGGCGCATCCCGGGCCGGTAGTGACACGGTACGAGATCGAACCGGCGGTCGGTGTAAAAGGCAGCCAGATCATCAACCTCGTACGCGACCTGGCTCGGGCGCTGTCGGTGATGAGCATACGCGTGGTTGAAACCATACCCGGCAAGAGCTGCATGGGCCTGGAAATACCGAATCCCAAGCGGCAGATCGTGCGGCTCTCGGAAATTGTCGGCTCCCAGGTATACGCCGACATGGGGTCGCCACTGACACTCGCGCTGGGCAAGGATATCGCGGGCAATGCGGTGGTTGCGGATCTGGCGCGCATGCCGCATCTGCTGGTTGCCGGTACCACGGGCTCGGGCAAATCTGTGGCGATCAACGCGATGATCCTGTCGCTGCTCTACAAGGCGCCGCCATCGCAGGTGCGGTTGATCCTGGTGGACCCGAAGATGCTGGAGTTGTCCGTCTACGAAGGCATACCGCATTTGCTGGCGCCGGTGGTCACCGACATGCGGCAGGCGGCCAATGCGCTGAACTGGTGCGTTGGCGAGATGGAGCGCCGCTACAAGCTGATGTCGACACTGGGCGTGCGCAACATGGCCGGTTTCAATCAGAAAGTACGTGACGCCATCAAGAAAAAAGCACCGTTGATGAATCCGATCGCCTCGACTCCGGAGAACCCGGTGCCGCTGGTCGAGATGGCGCTGATTGTCGTGGTCATCGACGAACTGGCCGATCTGATGATGGTGGTCGGCAAAAAGATCGAGGAGCTGATTGCGCGGCTGGCGCAAAAGGCGCGTGCCGCGGGCGTGCACCTGATACTGGCCACGCAGCGCCCGTCAGTGGACGTGATTACCGGATTGATCAAGGCCAACATTCCTTCGCGCATTGCGTTCCAGGTGTCGGCCAAAGTGGATTCGCGCACCATCCTTGACCAGATGGGAGCCGAGGCCCTGCTCGGGCAGGGCGACATGCTGTTCCTGCCGCCGGGGCAGGGTTACACGAGGCGTGTGCATGGCGCTTTTGTCGACGATCAGGAAGTGCACAAGGTCGTGGACCACCTGAAGAGCCTCGCGCAGCCGCAGTACATCGACGAAATACTCGAGGGCCCGGAATTGTCGGCCGACGGTAGCGCCGAAGGCGCGGAGAACGGCAATGCGGAAGCCGATCCATTGTATGACCAGGCGGTAGCCATCGTGCTGAAGACGCGCCGGCCGTCGATTTCCCTGGTGCAGCGCCACTTGCGCATCGGCTACAACCGTGCGGCGCGTCTGATCGAACAGATGGAGCGATCGGGGCTGGTGTCGCCCATGCAATCCAACGGCAACCGCGAAGTGCTGGCACCGGCCGGTGCATCAGACGACGACTGAGTTCCCGGGCGCCGCAAACTTTTCCTTTAAACGCCGGTCTGATCCTGCATGTATACCCGGGCACTGATACTGATGGCGGCGCTGCTGTGCGCGTTGCCGGCGACTGCCGCCGAGCCCGCGCCGCGCGGGATGCCATTCGAGGTTTACATCCGGCTCGAACACGGCATGACCGAGGGTGAACTGGTGTTACGCGCGGGTAAGCCGGACCACCAGTCGTGG
>JAOUIN010000152.1 GCA_029883965.1 Betaproteobacteria bacterium | reverse complement strand
TGACGCGCGCCGAACCGCTGATCACCTGGAATTTCTGCTCAATGCTGAATTCGTAAGTCTGCGTCTTGCCGGCGACCGGAATCTGCGAACGCCAGCTGCCGCCGATCTTCGCCGGCACCACCCAGAAGTAAATGTCGCTGTCGCCGCCGGCTCCCGAATACTTGTCAGCCGCAACGAGGCGCACATGCTGATCCGCCTTCCACTCATTCATGTCGAAATCATGCGACACCAGCCGTGTGCCCGGCTTCAGGTCGAGCAGCCTGGGACGCAACTCAAGATTGACCTGCGGCAGCAGATACATCGTGATCACGGTGGCCTGCGACAAATCGGTTTCGAACAGGTTGCGCTGGAAAAATGCGACCTTGTCGGTCACACCGTTCTTGCGCGCATTCTCCTTGGCTTCGCTGACCCGCACCGGATTCAGATCGACGCCAAAGCCGCGCGCCCCGAATTTTTTCGCCGCCGTCACCACGATGCGGCCATCACCGGACCCGAGATCGATCAGGTAGTCCTGCGAAGTCACCTTGGCCATCGTCAGCATGCGTTCAACCACTTCCAGAGGCGTCGGCACATACGGCACCCGCGGCTCGATCTCGGCCTGCGCCTGGCCCACACTGCCGAGCAGCAGGCCGGCGCCGGTCAGCATCAGCCGCACCACTCCGCATTTCGTCAACCATAAACGCTGCATGTTCACCTCCCACGGCCTGCCGGACGCCGTCTGCACCACAAGGATTTGACACGGAACCACACGCTGCGATCCAGTCACCGGAGTGCGGCCGCGCCTGTGGTAGATTGGCGGCGCATTATAACCGACGGCCACCACTGACCATGCCCTTCGTCCTGATTTTTATTTCCGGCGGCGCCATTCTGGCGCTGGAACTCCTTGCGTCCCGCATCATGACGCCCTACTTCGGCGTCAGCCTGTACATATGGACCGGCATACTGTCGATTACGCTGGTCTCGCTGGCGCTGGGCTATTGGTGGGGCGGTCGCCTTGCCGGCGGCACCAAACCGCCGACTGCCCGCAAACTGGGCCTGCTGTTCGCGATCATGCCGGCACTTGCGGCTATCGCGATCATCGCCGCCTGCGCAATTTATCCGTTTGCGTTTCATCCGCTGGCACGCTCGAGCCTGGTTGGCGGCGCGTTCGCCGCGTGCATGATTTTTCTGTTTCTGCCGCTGGTGGCAACCTCCGCCATGAATCCGCTGCTGGTTGCGCTGCTGCTGCAGCGGCAGGCGGAACGCAAGGGTGACGCCGGCGCGGGTCTCGTATTTTTCATCAGCACGCTGGGCTCGGTCGCAGGTGTCATCGTCACTGCATTCGGCCTGATCCCGTACATCAGCAATTTCACTGCCACGCTGATGGTTGCCCTGCTGCTGGGCGTATTGTCGCTGGTTGCAGCGGGCTCCAAATTGCCTATGTCCTCCCGCGGCACCGTCACCGCCTGCGGCATCGCTGCCGTGATCGCCGCAGCACTGCTGGCGTGGCAGGGAGACCGCTACACCGGACGCCAGGGCCCCGTCGCCTTCAGCGGCGCACAATGGCAGGTCGAGGGCACGCACAGCTCTCTGTTCGGCACGGTCAAGATACTGCGCAGCGATGCCGATGCCGACGGCAGGTTCCTGCGCATGTATTTCCACGACGGCCTGATCCAGAATACCGTGGATTCCAACCAGCGCTCGATCTCGTTTTACACCTATGCCCTGGAGGCACTGGCGCGTGCCTATCAGCCGCAGATGCAGCAGGTGCTGATGCTGGGCCTGGGCGCCGGCATCGTGCCGTCGCGGCTGGCCCGTGACGGTGCCAAAGTCGCGGTCGTCGAAATTGACCCGTCTTCATTGCAGGTGGCACAGCGCTATTTCGGATTTGACGCGAAACTGGTCACGACACATCAGGCTGATGCACGTACCTATGTCGGCGCGTGTGCACCGCGCTACGATGTCGTGCTGGTTGACCTCTTCCAGGGCGACGGCACGCCGGATTATCTGATCACGCGGGAATTCTTTCGCGATCTGCGCGGCTGCCTGAAACCGGGGGGCGTCGCGGTGTTCAACACGTTCGCCAATCTCGATGAGCCGCGCGGATACGCGCATCTGCTGAAAACGCTGCTGAGCGAACTGCCGCATGCCGCACTGTACCGGCCCGACTGGCCCGGCGCACGGAGCATCAACAGTTTCCTGGTTGCAGCGGCAACGCCGCTACCCGCGCCACAGCGCATCACCATCGCCGATGTGCCGGAGCGCCATTCTTCGACCTTGTGGGACATGCTGGCGAAACCCCGCCCCGTGGAGGGTGACCTGATCGCATCGGGCAAAGTGATCCACGATGCGTGGAACGCGGCAGCGCTCGATATCGCCGCGAGCCAGGCAACATTCCGGCAGAGCGTGCTGGAAACCGCACCGCCGGCGTTGCTGCTGAACTGATCCGTTTACTGTCAGGAAGCCCGGCCGCGCAAGGCGCGCCAGCGCACCACCTTGCCGCCACCGAGGTTTACGGTCCCCTCGATCAGATCGCCGTCGACGCGTCCTGTGAACCGGCCATTCCCCGGCCCCAGCGGCAGAACGAAACTGATTTCAGTCCCGTTCAGACGGGTCTCGCGCAGATCCGTCTGCTGGTGTTTGCGCACCGCCGCACCTTCGAACTTCTGGTAGCGCTGGTCCAGCGTCAGTTCATACTCGCCATCACCGTCGATCTGCATGCGCCAGGCGCCGTTGATTTTTGCGGGCACAGTCCACAGGTACAAGGTCGCCTGCGGCACACCGGAAATGAACTCTTTCTCCGGCACCTCAAACTCGACCTCGGCATCATGCTGCCACTCTTCAAAATGGTAATCATGCGACACCACCCGGGCACCCGGTTTCAGCTCCGCATACAGCTTGTTGCGCACCCGCCGCATCATGTCGGGCAACAGATAAAGTGTCACCACCGTGGCTTTGCCCACGTCTGCCTGAAATATGTCCTTGGCCTCAAAACGGACCCGCCCGTCTATGCCCAGTTTCTTTGCCCGCTCGTTGCTGAGCCGGACCAGTTCTTCGTCAATGTCGACACCATAGCCGCTGGCTTTGAGCCTCTGCGCTGCCGTAATGACAATGATGCCGTCACCCGATCCCAGGTCGATCACATGATCGCGCTCGCCGACATTGGCCATGCCCAGCATCCGCTCAACGACCACATTTGGGGTCGGCACGTAAGGTCCGCCGGTGCGCTCATATTCCGGCGGCACAATCACTTGCAGCTGCGCCGCTACCGCGCACGCCCAGCCCATCCCCAGCACCACCACCAACTGCAGATAACGCCCCATGTCACACCTCCTCGCACGCGGCCGCAATCGCCGCGATTACTGTCAAACGCGGAGCATGCTAGGACGTAATGGTGACTCGATGCAATATGGTGCGGGCAGTATTTTCATCATGTCGCCCATCCGTGACGATCCGGATCGGAAACTACCAATTAGCGGCGCGAACCGCTGCCTTTGCCATCCTCACAGTTGCTGGCGAGCTCATATATCGACACTTCACCGGTAAAGGTCAGGCGAATCGCACGCCGGATTACCCCCAGTTCGTCCGGCTTGAAACGCGCCTGCATGTCACGGCTCTCTGTTTCAGCCAGCACGTAACCCAATGACGCGCCCCGATCGCGCAATGCCAGTCCCGCCTGCGCACTGGCCACCAGCTGGTCACAGCTGAGCTCGGCATGCACCGGCATACACAGCACGAAACCACAGCTCAGGAGCAGAACGCGTATCAGGACGGACATCGTCAGCCGATCAGAACGCTGCCGGGTCCAGCGCCAGGGTGCTTGCTGCACCCTGCGTCACCGTCTGCGCCAGCGCCCCCGCCTGCGGCAGCAGATGCTCGACATAAAAGCGCGCGGTTGCAAGCTTGGCCTCGAGAAATTCGCGGTCCACACCGGCCTCGCTCAAGCGCTCGTGCGCAATCATCGCTGCGCGAGCCATCATCCAGCCCCCGGCCACCGTACCCAGCAGTTTCAGGTACGGCACTGCAACCGCCGCCGCAGCTTCCGGTGCCTGCCGGTAATGCCCGACCAGCCAGTGCGTCGCCGACTCCAGCGAATCCACAGCCAGCACATATGCAGCCTGCATGACTGAAAATCCGTCGCCGGCGCGCTTCAGTTGCGCATCGAGTTCACGCATGTCGGCGATCATCGCCAGCGCAGTCGCTCCTTTTTCCGCGCCTACCTTGCGTCCGATCAGATCATTGGCCTGGATACCGGTTGTACCCTCATAAATGGTGGTGATGCGCGCATCCCGCAAATACTGCGCGGCGCCGGTTTCCTCCACGAATCCCATGCCGCCGTGAACCTGCACGCCGAGCGATGCAATCTCCACTGCAAGCTCGGTCGACCAGCCCTTGACTACCGGCGTCAGCAAGTCCAGCCGTGCCTGCTGGCTTGCGCGTTCCCCGGCATCCGGGTGATGCTTCGAACGGTCCAGCGCGCCGGCCGCGTAATAACCGAGCGCGCGCATGGCCTCCGTTTGCGCGCGCATGGTCATCAGCATGCGCCGCACATCTGGATGATGGATGATGGTCACCCGGTCGCCGCTTCTCTGGCCGATGGCACGCCCCTGCACCCGTGTCTTCGCGTACTCGAGCGCATGCTGATATGCGCGCTCGGCGATCGCGACGCCCTCCATGCCGACGCCCAGACGCGCATGATTCATCATCGTAAACATGTACTCGAGGCCGCGATTCGGTTCGCCGACCAGATAGCCGGTGGCGCCGCCTTTGTCGCCGTAGGCCAGCACGCAGGTCGGACTCCCGTGTATGCCCAGCTTGTGTTCGATCGAAACGCAGCGGATGTCATTGCGCTCGCCCGGGGTGCCGTCAGCGTTGACCAGGAACTTCGGCACCACGAACATCGAAATGCCCTTGACGCCCTCGGGCGCGTCCGGCAGCCGCGCCAGCACCAGATGCACGATATTGGCCGCCATGTCGTGTTCGCCCCAGGTGATGAATATCTTGGTGCCCTGGATGCGGTAATGGTCACCCTCCGGCATCGCGCGCGTGCGCACCGCCGACAGGTCCGAGCCGGCCTGCGGTTCGGTCAGATTCATCGTGCCGGTCCACTCGCCGCTGACCAGCCTGGGCATGTAGGTCTTGAGCAGCGCCGCCGAACCGTGGTGCATCAGCGCTTCCTGCACGCCCGTGGTCAGCATTGGACACAGGCAAAACGCCATGTTGGCGCTGTTCCACATCTCCTGCAGTGGCATCGCAATGATGTGCGGCAGCCCCTGACCACCATACTCGGTAGCGCCGGCGAGACCATTCCAGCCCGCCTCGGTAAATTGTGCGTAAGCCTCACGGAATCCGGCCGGCGCGGTAACCGTGCCATCACGCCATTGCGCGCCCTCCTGGTCGCCGCTGCGGTTCAGCGGGTCGAGCACGCCCTGCGCGAATTTCCCCGCCTCGGCCAGCACCGCTTCAACGAGCTCCGCATTCACTTCTTCGCATCCGGGCAGAGCGGCAACGCCCGCCAGTCCGGCGAATTCCGTGATCGCGAACTGCATGTCCTTCAATGGCGCGGTGTAGGTCGACATCGAAAATCTCCGGACTCTTTCACAAACAAAAAGGGCGCTCATCGAGCGCCCTTCATGTTACCGCATCCGGTCAGAGTGTCACGAGAGCTCTGTCGTCAGCTCCGGCACGGCCTTGAACAGATCCTCAACCAGCCAGTAATCCGCCACGGCAAAAATCGGCGCTTCCGGATCCTTGTTGATGGCGATGATGACCTTGCTGTCCTTCATGCCGGCCAG
>JAOUIN010000151.1 GCA_029883965.1 Betaproteobacteria bacterium | reverse complement strand
AGCCCTCTTCTTTGGGGCGGCGATTTTTTGCAACCCGTTGTTTTTTAATGTTTTTTCGCTTGTCTTGCGCTTGGTCTTGGAAGATTTCTTTTTTTGAGTCATCGCTTGCGGGGTGCCTGAGTCGTCATTGCGGGTTGCAAAAAGGAAAAGTCGCAGCCTTCATCAGCCTGCGTAATCTGCTCCATGAACAGTTTGCGATAGCCGCGGCCATCATCCTTGCGCGCTTTCGGTGCTTTCCAGCGCTTGCGCCGCGCGGCAAGCTCGGTATCACTCACGAGCAGATCGAGTTTGCGCGCCGGCACATCGAGGCGGATACGGTCACCATTCTGCACCAGCCCCAGCGTCCCGCCCAGCGCCGACTCCGGTGTCACGTGCAGCACGATCGCACCGAACGCGGTTCCGCTCATGCGCGCATCTGAAATCCGCACCATGTCCTTGACGCCCTTCGCTGCGAGCTTTTTCGGTATCGGCAGATAACCGGCTTCCGGCATGCCCGGCGCACCGCGAGGGCCCGCATTTTTCAGTACCAGAATATCGTCGGCGTTTACATCCAACTTGGGATCATCGACGCGGTCTGCCAGATCCTGCAACGATTCGAACACCACGGCACGCCCCTCATGACGTACCAGTTTCTGATCCATCGACGCCTGCTTGATCACCGCACCGCCGGGAGCGAGATTGCCGCGCAATACCGCGATGCTGCCGCCGGCGAACACGGGGTCCTTGAAACGACGAACCACTTTCTGGTCCCACGCCGGCGGTGCGGCAGCCAGATCCTCACCCAGCGTTTTTCCGGTGACCGTCAGCGCCTTCAGATTCATCTGGTGTTTGAGTTCACGCAGGATCACCGCGAGGCCGCCGGCCTTGTAGAGATCCTCCATGTAACCCTGTCCGGTCGGTTTCAGATCGACCAGCACCGGTGTTTCGCGTCCCATTTTGTCGAAGGCGTCGAGATCGAGCTTGATGCCCAGGCGCCCCGCCATCGCAGTCAGATGGACAATGGCGTTAGTAGAGCCGCCGACCGCAAACAACACCCTGAGCGCGTTCTCGAAGGCTTCCACGGTCATGATCTTCGATGGCGTCAGCCGTTCTTTCGCCAAGCCTACCGCACGCGCGCCGCTGGCCTCGGCCTGGCGCAGGCGGTCTGCCATCACTGCCGGCACACAGGATCCGCCGGGCAGCATCATGCCCAGCGCTTCGCTGCACAGTGCCATCGTGCTTGCGGTACCCATCACCATGCAGGTACCCGCCGACGGCGCGAGCTTGTTGTTGACCTCGCCGATTTCCTGTTCGGAAATTTCGCCGGCACGATAACGGCCCCAGAAACGCCGGCAATCAGTGCAGGCGCCCAGACGCTCGCCCTTGTGGTCACCGGTAATCATCGGCCCTGTCACCAGCATGATCGAGGGGATGTCTGCACTTGCGGCGCCCATTAACAGCGCCGGCACCGTCTTGTCACAGCCACCGATCAGCACTACGGCATCAACCGGTTGCCCGCGCATCATCTCCTCGGTGTCCACGGCCATCAGGTTGCGCAGGTACATGCTGGTCGGATGCGCAAACGATTCATGCAGCGTAATCACCGGGAACTCCACCGGCAGGCCGCCGGCAAGCATCACGCCGCGCTTCACCGCCTCGATCAGTTCCGGCACATTGCGGTGACAGGCGTTGAAACCGCTGAAGGTATTGGTGATGCCGATAATCGGCCGGTCCAGCGCGTCATCGGTATAACCCATGGCCTTGATGAAAGCTTTGCGCAGAAACAGCGAAAAACCCTCATCGCCGTAAGCGGTCAGACCACGGCGCATGCCGCGTTTGGTCGTTGCCATTACTGATGTACCTCGGTGAACGGGAGCCCGAAGATAACCGCCCCGCCGGTGCCGCGCAACCTTGCCGGCGCGCCCGCAACGGCGCACCATGGTCGACATCCTGATGCCCTTGCACGTGCCGGTGATTTGCATTAACCATTATATTCAAAGGTTCAAATCCGGTAATTCTTGATGAAAATCAAGCACTACCGCTTTTCACCAGCCCTAGTGTCGTGCATACTGCCAACCACAATAGCTTGTATATAATGTCGACCCTCGACGCACCCGGAACAGAGAAAGGTCTGCAATGAATGAATCCGCACTTGGCGCCCCCGCCGTCACACTCAGCGAGCAGGAAATCAGCCGCGACACGCTGATCGAGAAATACGCCAAGGGCAAGGAAACCAGCATCACCGAAGTGCGCCATCGCGTGGCGCGCGCACTCGCCCAGGCCGAACCCGAGGAGCAGCGCGCGCAGTGGGAGCGGCGTTTCCTGCAGGCGCAGGAAGACGGCTTCATCCCCGCCGGCCGCATCAATTCCGCCGCGGGCGTGCAACTGCAGGCGACGCTGATCAACTGCTTCGTTCAGCCCGTGGGCGATTCTATTTCCGAAATCGTGGACGGCCGCCCCGGCATCTACATCGCATTGCAGGAAGCCGCGGAAACCATGCGCCGCGGCGGCGGTGTCGGTTATGACTTTTCCTCGATCCGGCCCAAGGGAGCCGAGGTCAAGGGTACGCAGTCCAACGCCAGCGGCCCGGTCTCTTACATGCGGGTATTCGACCGCTCGTGTGAAACCGTGGAGTCCGCGGGTTCTCGCCGCGGCGCGCAGATGGCCGTACTGCGCTGCGACCATCCCGACGTCGAAGACTTCATCCACGCCAAGGACAAAGGCGACCTGACCAACTTCAACATTTCGGTAGGCGTTACGGACGTCTTCATGGAAGCCGTCGACAAGAACACAGAGGTTGAACTCGCGCATCGCGCGAAACCCAATGCGAAACAGATGGCTGCAGGCGCGTGGCAGCGAGAAGACGGCCTGTGGGTTTATCGCAAGGTGCCGGCACGCGAGCTGTGGGAACAGATCATGCGCTCGACCTACGACCACGCCGAACCCGGCGTGCTGTTCATCGACCGCATGAACAAGGACAACAATCTCAATTACTGCGAAACCATCGAGGCCACGAACCCCTGCGCCGAGCAGCCGCTGCCGCCGTACGGCTGCTGCTGCCTGGGCTCGATCGACCTCACGCGTTTCGTCAAGCAGCCCTTCGCCGAGAACGCCACGTTCGATTATGACCATTTCGGACGCGTCGTTGCCGTCGCCGTGCGCATGCTCGACAACGTGCTCGATGTCACCGCGTGGCCGCTGAAACAGCAGCAGGAAGAAGCCGCGGCCAAACGCCGTGTCGGACTGGGCTTCACCGGACTGGGTGACGCGCTGATCATGCTGCGCCAGCGCTACGACACGCCGGAAGCGCGCCAGGTGGCCGCAAAAATCTCCGCAGCCATGCGCGATCACGCTTATCGCGCGTCGGCCGAAATCGCCCGCGAAAAAGGCGCGTTTCCGCTGTTCAATGCCGATCTTTACCTGTCGGGCAGCAGCTTCGCCGCACGCCTGCCGGAAGAGGTCAAGCAACACATACGCAAACACGGCATCCGCAACAGCCACCTGCTGTCGATCGCACCCACCGGCACCATCAGCCTCGCCTTTGCCGACAATGCGTCCAACGGCATCGAGCCGCCGTTCTCATGGACCTACACCCGCAAGAAGCGCATGCCCGACAACACGATGCGTGAATTCGCAGTCGAGGATCACGCCTGGCGCCGCTGGCGCGCGCAGGGCGGCAACACCACGAAGCTGCCGCCGTGGTTCGTCACGGCGCTGGAAATTTCGGCACGTTCGCATGAGGAAATGGTTGCCGCGGTCGCGCCTTACGTTGATACCAGCATCTCCAAGACCGTCAACGTGCCGGAGGATTATCCCTACAGCGATTTTCAGGATCTGTATTTCCGCGCGTGGAAATCCGGCCTGAAAGGCCTGGCCACCTATCGCCCGAACAGCGTGCTCGGTTCGGTGCTGTCAGTCGAACCCTCCGTCAAGGACAAGGCGCCGCAGGATTTCCGCAGCGATGACGTCAACCGCCGCATCCGCATTCAGAATCTGCCTGCGCCGGTGCTATCCAGCCTGCGCTGGCCGGGCCGCCCGGTCACGACCGCCGGCAATCCCGCGTGGACCTACATGATCGAACATCCGCACGGCGCGTTTGCGGTGTTTGTCGGCCATATCGAGAACAGCCACAAGCATGCATTCGAAGTGTGGGTCAACGGCAGTGAACAACCGCGCGGCCTCGGCGCCGTCGCCAAGACGCTGTCGATGGACATGCGCGCCAGCGATCCCGGCTGGCTGCAGCTCAAGCTCGACACGCTGGCAAAAGCCGGCGGCGACGAACCGTTCGACATGCCGTTTCCGCCGATGGGTGAAGTGAAACGCATGCCCTCCGTCGTTGCGGCCTTTGCGCAGGTCGTACGCTGGCGCGTTGACCAACTGGGCGGCCTCACGCCGCCGGGCGCGCCGCTGTTCGGCCAGTCGCTGACACCGGTGCTCGACGCCATGTTCTCGCCGAAAGAGCCCAAGACCGGAACCGACGGCACGATGTCGTGGACGGTCGACGTGCTCAATCCGCGCACCGGGGACGACTTTGTGCTGGGCCTTAAGGAAATCACGCTGCCCGGTGACGGCAAGAATGCCGGCGTCACCCGCCCCTACTCGATGTGGCTGTCCGGTGAATACCCGCGCGCACTCGACGGACTGTGCAAAATCCTGTCGCTCGACATGCGCGTCATGGATCCGGCGTGGGTCGGCATGAAACTGCAGAAGCTGCTGGAGTTTCCGGAACCGCTGGGCGATTTCATGGCGTTCGTGCCGGGCACCCGCAGACAGGCCACCTTTCCGTCAACGGTCGCCTATGTGGCACAGCTGATCCTGCATCGTTATACGATGCTGGGCATACTCGACGAATACGGCGCGCCGCTGACACAGATGGGCATACTCGAAGCGCGCGCCGGCGGTGACACGCCGCGGTTGATGAAAGGCAGTCGCTGTCCGGAATGCGGCAACCAGACCATGATCCGCAAGGACGGCTGCGATTACTGCACGGCGTGCGGGTTCACCGGCGCCTGCGGCTGAGTTTCTTCTGACATCGTCAAAAAAACGGCCGGGTTTTATCCCGGCCGTTTTTTGTCCGGCACGCACCTGCCGGCAGAAAGTATCCCGCCTTGCCACACTCGCACATTGATGAGTCGATTAATCGATCTTGATCTTCGCCTGCGCGATGATCTTGGCGTATTTCGCGTGTTCGCTCTTCATCAGCGCACCAAAATCATCGGCAGTACTGTACTTGGCATCACCGCCCTGGGAGGCGAGACGTTCTTTCACATCAGGCAAAGCCAGCACGCGCTGCAGGTCGGCATTGATTTTCGCGATGACGGCCGGCGGCGTACCGTCAGGAGCCAGCATGCCGAACCACTGCGATGAATCAAATCCCTTGACGCCCACTTCGGCCAGCGTCGGAATATCCGGCAACGACGAGGTGCGCTCGGCCGTAGTCACGACGATACCGCGCAACCGTCCCGACTTGAGATGCTGCGTCAGCGGCGATACACCAAGGATGCCCGTTGGAATATGACCGCTCACGAGGTCAACGACCGCGGGAGCCGCACCTTTATATGGCACATGCAGCAGATTGATGCCGGCATAACGCTTCAACCATTCTCCGGTCAGGTGCTGCGTGCTGCCGGTACCACTGGAGCCGTAGCTGAGCCCGCCCTGCGTGCGCTTGGACAATGCAACGAGTTCTTTCCAGTTACGCGCCGGCACCGATGCGTGCACTGTAACCAGGTTGGCATAAAGCGCAGTGAGTGATATTGGCGCCAAATCACGGAACGGATCGTAGGCCATTTTCGGA
>JAOUIN010000150.1 GCA_029883965.1 Betaproteobacteria bacterium | reverse complement strand
TTTTCAGCAAGCCGCTCTTCAGCGCCTTGACCGCGTAATCCCTGGGATCTGCTCCTGCCGCCTGCGCATCGCGCACCACCTGCAAGGGATTGGTCTTCAATTGCGGTGCCGACGGCAGCCAGCCCATGCGTTCAGCACGCACGTTGTAGTCGATCATGCTGCCGCCGTATGCCTTCTTGTCGGCCAGCGGCGAGAGGATTTCCTCCATGCCCAGCTTTTCGTAACGCCACTGATCGGTATGCGCGTAGAAAAAGCTGGTGCTGTTCTGCTGCCGCGGCGGACGGATCCAGTCCAGCGCAAACGCCAGCGCGGTCCAGCCGGTCTGGGGCCGCAGTTTTTCCTGTCCGACGTAATGAGCCCAACCGCCGCCGCTCTTGCCGACACAACCGCACATCATCAGCATGTTGATGATGCCGCGATAGTTCATGTCACTGTGATACCAGTGATTCATTGCGGCGCCGATGATGACCATCGACCTGCCATGGGTCTTGTCAGCGTTGTCGGCAAACTGGCGCGCCACGGTGATCACCTGATCACGCGGTGTCCCGGTGATCTTTTCCTGCCATGCCGGCGTATAAGGCGTGTCGTCATCGTAACTGGTCGCAGCCAGTTCACCCGGGAGCCCGCGGGCAACGCCGTAATTGGCCGCCTGCAGATCGAACACGGTGGCTACCAGCACCTCATGTTTGTCGCCGCCCCTGCCGATCGCAATACGCTGCACCGGCACCGTGCGTACCAGCACATCGGCGTTTTCGCCAGACTGCACATTGTTCTGAAAATGCTCCCGGACGATACCTCCGAAATACGGAAATCCGACCTTCGCGGTTTCCGCGCCCGGCTGCGCACCTTCAAGCAAAGAGAGCTTGAGCTTGACGTCGGTTCCGTGCTGCGCCTCCTTGGACTCCAGATTCCATTGCCCCTGGTCGGGACGGCCATCCGCACCCCAGCGGAATCCGATGGCGCCATTGGGCAGCACCACCTTGCCCGTGGTATCGATGGCGACGGTTTTCCATTCCGGATTGTTGGCCTGGCCGAGCTGATCCTCGAAATCCGATGCGCGGACATAACGGTCCGGCACCATGACCTTGTCGCCGTTCGCCAGCACCTGCTCCCTCAACGTCACCAGCATCGGCAAATCGGTATATCGACGCGCGTAATCGTCGAAGTACTCGCTGCGCTTGTCGAAATAGAACTCCTTCATGATCACGTGGCCCATGGCCATGGCTACGGCCGCATCGGTGCCCTGCTTGGGATG
Source organism: Betaproteobacteria bacterium (assembly GCA_029883965.1). GTDB lineage: Bacteria > Pseudomonadota > Gammaproteobacteria > Burkholderiales > SG8-41. The sequence goes on along the minus strand of JAOUIN010000150.1, from coordinate 4,578 downwards.
CAGCCAGATGTCCGACAGCTTCGCGACCTCGGAATAGTCCGGCGTCACGGCAACGGTCTTGGTGCCCTTGTAGCGAACCTCGGTGAAAAAGTGCGCATCCGGTGTCCGCGTCTGCGGCACATTCGAGCCCCAGGCGATGATGAAGCCGCTGTTGTACCAGTCGGCCGACTCAGGTACGTCCGTCTGTTCTCCCCAGACCTGCGGGCTTGAAGGCGGCAGATCGCAGTACCAGTCATAAAAACTCATGCACACGCCGCCGATCAGTGACAGATAGCGACTGCCGGCGGCATAGCTGACCATGGACATCGCGGGAATCGGCGAGAAACCGATCACGCGATCGGGACCGTGTTTCTTGATCGTATATACGTTGGCGGCGGCGACGATTTCGTTGACCTCATCCCAGCTCGCGCGCACGAAACCGCCCAGCCCGCGCACACTCTGATAGTCGCGCCGTTTTGCATCCGATTCAACGATCGACGCCCAGGCATCCACCGGGTTTTTATCTTCGCGGGCTTCACGCCAACTCTTCAGCAGACGGCCGCGCACCATCGGGTACTTCACGCGGTTGGCGCTATACAGATACCAGCTGTAGCTGGCGCCGCGCGAACAGCCGCGCGGCTCGTGATTGGGCATATCCCAGCGGGTGCGCGGATAGTCCGTCTGCTGGGTCTCCCACGTGACAATGCCACCCTTGACGTAGATCTTCCACGAGCACGAGCCCGTGCAGTTCACGCCATGCGTGGAGCGCACGATCTTGTCGTGGGCCCAGCGGTTGCGATAGGCGTCTTCCCAGGTGCGATCGTCACCATTGGTCACGCCAAACCCTTCGGCGAATGATTCCTTCGGGTTGGCGAAGAAGTTCAGTCGATCAAGAAAATGGCTCATTGCATACCTCGTTTAATATGAGTCCGAAGGCCCGGCGGGCATTTCAGCACGGCATTTCCGCGTTCTTGCGTGAATAGAACCACCAGGTGGTAACGATGCAGGTCAGATAAAAAACGATGAACATATAGAGCGCCGCTTCCGGTCCCCCGGTCATGGCGATCGACGTGCCGTAGCTCTTCGGAATGAAGAACGCACCGTAGGCTGCCACCGCGGAGCTGAAGCCCAGCACCGCTGCGCTTTCCTTGCCCGCATTGCGGGCGCCATCGGCTTTCGCTTTCGCATCCTTGTTCACATCCGCCCGGTCATGCAGGGTGCGGAAGATCATGGGGATCATTCTGAACGTGGAGCCGTTGCCGATGCCGGTGGTCAGGAACAGCAGCATGAACATGGCAAAGAATCCCCAGAAGCTGCCGCCCGCGCCATTGGACGGCAGGAAATAGAGCACACCGCACACTGCGCCGGCCATCACAATGAAATTCCAGAAAGTGACGCGCGCGCCACCGAGCTTGTCCGAAACCCAGCCGCCGACAGGCCGGATCAATGCCCCGACCAGCGGCCCCAGAAACGCATACGCCGTCGGATCGATGCCGGGGAACTGGGTTTTGATCAGCAGCGGAAACCCGGCCGAATAGCCGATGAACGATCCGAAGGTGCCGATGTAGAGCCAGCACATGACCCAGTTGTGTTTGCGTTTGAATATGACTGCCTGGTCCGAGAACGACGCCCTTGCAGTAGCCAGATCGTTCATGCCGAACCATGCGGCCAGTGTCGCCGCCAGGATGAACGGCACCCAGAAGAACCCGGCGTTCTGCAGCCACATTTGTTTGGTCGCCGCACCCTTGGCCCAGACCTGCGGCTCGCCGCCCAACGCACCGAATACGCCGGCGGTGATGACCAGCGGTACCATGAACTGCACCACGGACACGCCGAGATTGCCGAGTCCGGCGTTAAGCCCCAGCGCAGTACCCTGCTGGGCCTTCGGATAGAAAAAGCTGATATTGGCCATGCTGGAGGCAAAATTGCCGCCGCCAAATCCGCACAGCAGGGCAATGATCAGAAATGTGGGATACGGCGTTGCCGGATTCTGCACTGCGAATCCCATCCACAGCGCCGGTATCGCCAGCGAGGCGGTACTGATTGTGGTCCACAGCCGGCCACCGAATATCGGCACCATAAACGAGTAAAAAATTCGCAGCGTCGCGCCGGACAGCCCGGGCAGCGCAGCGAGCCAGAACAGCTGATTGGTGGTGAACTTGAAGCCGATGTTGGGCAGATTGACAACCACTACGCTCCACACCATCCACACCGAGAACGCCAGCAGCAACGCCGGGATGGATATCCACAGGTTCCGGCGCGCGACGGCCTTGCCTTCACTTTCCCAGAACCCGCTGTCCTCAGGGGTCCAGCGTTCCAGCACGTGACTTTTCATTGGTATTCTCCTTGATAATTCCTGGCTGTTGCGTGCATCTCTAGTACCCGGTGAGTTTTGTCATCAGGTCGCGATCAATCATGTGAAGTGGATCGGCTCTGGATTCTCCTTGGCGCGCGCCATACCCATCGGGCGCACTTCCTTGAAGTACATCCACATCAGCGATACCCATACGATGCCGAACATGAGCATGAAGGCCGATGAGCGCACGCCCGTAAGATCCACCAGCGCCCCGAACATGATGGGCAGTATGAAACCGCCCATGCCGCCGGCGAGACCGACAACCCCGGAGACCACGCCGATGTTCTTCGGGTAATCATCCGAGATGTACTTGAACACCGAGGCCTTGCCGATGGCGAAGGCGATGCCCATGGTGAACATCAGGATCGTAAACACCACCGAGTTGAGTCCGATATGGAAGGTTTTGGGCCCGGTCACTGTCTGAATGGTCAGGCTGGTCGGCGGATACGAGAGAAAGAACAGGCATACGAGTGACACCCACAACACCCACCACGTGACAGTGTGTGCGCCGAACTTGTCTGAAAACCAGCCGCCTACCGCACGTAGTACACCTCCTGGCACACTGAAGGCCGCCGCGAGCAGCGCCGCCAACTGCAGATCAAAACCATATTCGGTGATGTAATACTTGGTCATCCACAATGACAACGCCACATAGCCGCCAAACACGATCGAGTAGTACTGACTGTAGCGCCAGACCGTCGGGTCCTTGAGCGCCTGCAGTTGCTCGCGCACCGTCACCGTCGAATGACCCGTGCTGTGATCCGGATCGGTATAGGTGAACATCCAGAAAATGATGACCGTCACCAGCATCAGCACCGCGTAGACCTTGGGCACCATGGTCCAGCCGTAGGCCACCACGATGGTCGGGGCCACCAGCTTGGTGATCGCCGCGCCGGTGTTGCCGGCGCCGAATATGCCCATGGCGAGGCCCTGGCGCTCCTTCGGAAACCAGCGTGCGCAGTAGGCAATGCCGACGGTGAACGACGCACCCGCGATACCGACAAACAGACCGGTGACCAGGTAATGCCAGTACTGTGTGCCGGCGGAAATCAGCCAGATCGGAATGATGGTGGACACCATCAGCGCAAAAAATACGACACGGCCGCCGTACTTGTCGGTCCACATGCCGACGGGAAGACGGAATAGCGAGCCGGTGAGCACCGGCAACGCAACCAGTATGCCGAACTGGGTTTCGTTCAAGTCCAGAGTCTTCTTGATCGGAATGCCGATCACCGCAAACATCATCCAGACCATGAAACAGACAGTGAATGCAAACGTGCTCGCAGTCACCACCGACCATGCTTTGTAATTTTGGCTAGCCATCTCCACTCCTTGTGATTCTTTTGAGTGAAGATACGCAGCGTGTGCGGCGCCAACCATTCCCCGGTCGGTTCATCATGCCGCTGCAGATGAGCTAGGGATTTGTTGCGGCTAGTACCCGCGCACTAGTTCTTTGGTAGTAGCCGCCGGATGCTTTGCGTCTGCGGCACCAGAAATAACGTGTAATCTGTTGTTTTTATTATTTTTTTTCAGACATTCCGTGTTCCACGGCATAAACCGCCGCCTGAACGCGGCTGTTCAGATTCAACTTACGCAGAATATTCTGCACATGAATCTTGACCGTGCTTTCGGCCAGGTCAAATTCGCGCGCGATCTCCTTGTTGCTCGCGCCGCGCGCCAGCACGATGAGGATTTCGCGCTCGCGCGCACTGAGTCCGTTTTTTTCCGGGGGTGCAACCGCCGCCGGACGCTTGATACCTGCCACCAGCTTACCGGTCATCTCGGGCGATACCACCGACTCACCCGAAGCCGCCCGCCGGATTGCGTCGACAAAATATTCTGTGTCGATGTTTTTCAGCAGATAACCCGCGGCACCGGCACGCAGCGTATCCAGCAGATCCTCGGCATCTTCCGACACCGTAAGCATCAACACCCGCGTCTGCGGCAGTTCCTGGACCAGCGTACGGACAGCCTCGCGGCCCGTAACGCCCGGCATGTCCAGATCGAGCAGTACGACGTCGGGCTGCAACTGCCGCGCCAGCTTGACGCCGTCGAGCCCGTCCGCCGCCTCGCCGACGACCTCGATGTCCGGCTGTCGGATCAGCAGCGCCCGCACGCCGCTGCGAAACAGGTTGTGGTCATCGACCAGCAGCACTCTCAGCTTACCGCTCATGCATGCACCCCGTTTACGGTGGCGCCACTGCCAGTCGTTCCCTGTCCTACAGGCAGCGTCAGTGTGACAA
>JAOUIN010000149.1 GCA_029883965.1 Betaproteobacteria bacterium | reverse complement strand
GCTTTGGGCTCAAGCGATTTCGCCAGCTGCACGACCGTTTCAGCCGGGGTCTCGCCCAGCACAGTTACCCGGTAGCCTGCAACGGGAAAGGAATAAATATGCACAGCCCCCTGATGGTGCAGTGCGGCTTTTTTGGCCACCTTGGCTCCCGGCTCGATAAAAACCGAAATTGCCGCGAGTCCGTCAGAAAACACCAGGTGCGATACCGTGCCGTTCTTTCCCGGCATGGAACGGCGCAATTCCATCAGTTTGCGGAATCCGGCAGGCTGGTTTCGGACGACCCATCCCGAATCACCACTGTCGTCCGCGGTGAGTGCAGACCGGTCGATGCGCCAGCTCTGCCGGGCACTGACGGCCGCGTACTTTGACTGGACCAGATCGCGTCTGAAAGAGCCGCCCAGATTCAGGGTCGAAAACGCAAACGCTTCGACCGTTTCATTTTTCTCGTTCAGCGTTCGGGAACGCAGAGGCAGTCCGCTTTGCGTCTCGGAACAGAAACGCCGGGCGTAACGCAGGGAATCCCGTGGCAGTAATGCCACCCATTGGCATTCAAAACCGGCCACGCGGTCAAGTGCGCCTTTGACCACACGGTAATGCTGCACGATTTCCTGGATTTGTTCGAACCGGATCGGAAACTGGCGTGAACCGCGGGGATCGATCAGGACCGTCTTGCTGCCAGGCAGATAGCAGGTGACCTGGTCATTGCTGCGTATGACTTCCCGTGCAGGACCGTCCAGGGTTTCCAGCCGCTCCAGCACGCCGCCGGCGGGATTGACGAAATGTGCGACCCGTGATGTTTCGACCTGCCCGCCGTGCTGGAATACGAAAGTGCCGGAATAATTCAGCGTTCTGGCTGCGTCGGCCATCTTCTGCAGGATGGCAATTGCATCGTCGGATGCTTCCTCGGCGGCGGCCGCCACACTACCGGGCAGTAGCCCAAGAAGTACGATCCACCAGACTTTCATGAGCGAATTATTGCCCCGGGGTTGCCGCAATTGAAATCGTGCGTATATAGGGGGCTACGCCGTGCAGGCTGGTACTGGGGGACACGCCCTGGTGTGCCAGCAGATATTCATTCATCCGTCCGTCGCTGGGCGAGCTCACCAGTTGTGCTTCCACAACGGCCGGACTTGCCGGAACGGCCTGTGCCACTTCGACCGGGGGATTTGCGACATTGGTCGTGGAAAACACCATCCAGCCCACAACCGCTATGGCCGAAACCGACGCCGCGACCGATAACGCATAAGTCATCGCCCGGGCCGAACGGGGGCTGCGGCGCGGCGCCAGTATGGTCGGCTCCGCATCCAGCGCCGCCATGACGCGGTGCGAAACATCGAACGTCGGCAGGGACTCCCCGCGCATGACGTCGCCGATCATGTGGTAGGTCATCCAGGAAGCGCGCGCAAGTTCGGTATCCTTGAGCCGGAGCATCGCCTGATGCGCCTCGTGCCCTTCGGATTCACCATCCATCAGTGCGGAAATATTTTCCATATCACCATCTCCTGTCCTTGCCGGTATCAAGCAAGGGCTTCAATTTTTCAGCAACGGCTTCCCGGGCACGGAAAATTCTGGATCGCACCGTACCTACCGGACACTGCATGGCGGCGGCAATTTCCTCGTAACTCAACCCCTCGATTTCACGAAGGGTTATCGCCGTCCTTAACTCCTCTGGCAACTCCTGGAGCGTTTGGTTCACTGTTTCGCCAACCTGGCGGCTCATCATCTGGTTTTCGGGCGTATTCAGGTCGCGCAACTGCTCTCCGGAATCCAGGCTTTCTGCTTCCTCCGCGTCCAGCCCGGTGCTCGTCGGTGCACGCCGGCCCATGGCCACCAGGTGATTCTTGGCGGTATTGATGCCAATCCGGTACAGCCAGGTATAAAAAGCGCTGTCCCCGCGAAATCCCGGCAATGCCCGGTACGCCTTGATGAATGCTTCCTGCGTCACGTCTTCCACCTCGCTCGGGTCGCGGATGAACCGCGACAGCAGCCTGCCCAGCTTGCGTTGATACTTGGTCACCAACAGGTCAAACGCGCGTTTGTCACCGCTTTGCACGCGCTCTACCAATTGCTGATCGACTTCGCGGTCGCTCATTGTTATCCGGTCCCTGGCACTATTGCTGCCTTTCCGCCCATCGGACTCGTTGCCCGGACAGGCTGCGCAGTATAACTGTCCGGAACGTCCAGGGAAATCCGCGGTGTGAGCGCCATTGCACTGACTCTGCGGGCGAAATAAAGTTCAAGGCCTTGCACGGAAAAATCGGGAGCTCCGTCCATCATATGATCAATCAACCGCCCCGCGACCCGCACCCGACACCGCCGTGCGTAATTCCAGACCGCGGAATCCCCATTCCAGCACCATCGCCAGTACCGCTGCCGGGATCGCGCCTGCCAGCAGCAAATGATGATCATTGATCGCCAGTCCGGCAACGATGCGCTCCCCGTAACCACCGGCGCCGATGAATGCCGCAATCGTGGCCGTTCCAACGTTGATTACGGCCGCGGTCTTGATGCCCGCCAGGATTCCGGGCATCGCCAGCGGCAATTCAATCAACCGCGTACGCTGCCGGGCAGTCATGCCCAGTGCACGTCCGGCATCGTGCATGCCGCGACCGACTCCGGCCAATGCGGCCTCGGTGTTGCGTACCACCGGCAGCAGTGCATAAAGAAACAACGCCAGAATCGCAGGCACGGCCCCAATACGATCGAGCAACGCGATCAGGAACGCCAGCATCGCCAGGCTGGGCACGGTCTGCAATACACCCGTGAGCGTCAGTATCCAGTAACCCGGACGCGGCGCCCGTTGCGCCCAGATGCCGAGAGGGATGCCTGCCCCTGCGCTGAGTGCCAACGACGCGCAAACCAGCAGCAAATGCTCCATCGTCAAACGCAACAGGTCCGGCCCGAACAACACCGTCCACAGTGATCGCGTCGCCGACACCTGTGCCGTATGCTTCTCGCGCCGCCATTCTTCCGCAACGTCCGCGAAGGTTCTGCCATGCAATTCGACGGCGGCATTCATGGCCATCATGCCGCTCACCGGGATCGTGCCCTGCAGTGCCATGATTGCAGCCCATGCCGCGGGATGCCGTCGCGGCACATCAGCACGGTACACCAACAAAGCGTCATATTCCGGGAAAAACCGCCGATCATCCTCGAGTACCCGCAGCCGATAGCGGATGATTTTCGGATCTGTCGTGTACACATCAATCACATCCGTTTGCCGCCGCGCCAGCGCTTCGTAGGCCAGACCGTGTTCGAGCCCGCGCGGCTCCAAGCCCTTCAGACCGTATGTGTCGCGCAGTGCATGCCAGCCATCTTTGCGATTGAGGAACTCCGCTGACAAACCCAGGCGTACTGCTCCGACAAGCGACAAATCCGAAATCCGGCTGATGTTCAGGCGGGCGGCCTCGTCTTTGTCCATGGCCAGCGCATAGCTGTTGCGAAACCCCAGCAACACGCCCGCGGCCAGTCCGTGCGGTGCAAGATGGCGATTGAATTCTTCCAGTGCCGGCACTTTGGACAGTCCCAGCAGTTCCAGTGCGACAGTGCCGGAATAGTCCGGATATATATCGATTGCCCCGCTTTTCAGCGCCGCGAACAATATCGCGGTATTGCCCAGTCCCGGCTTGTGCTCTGCCTGGTGTGCACCGGCGTCGCGCGCGGCACCCGTAATCAGTTCGCCGAGTATGTAGGACTCGGTAAAACGCTTCGAGCCTACGCGCAGCGTGTCAGCGGCGGCGGGAATCGCAACGGGCAGGACGAGGGTTGCCAGTAGTCCGATGGCAGATGCCAAAGCGCCGCGGCGGACGGTATGTCGTGTCATGGCGGGACGATGGTAGCATGGCAAAAAGTTTCGGATTGTGCTGACGCACCTATCCGCCCGGCCCACTGCATCAGGATATCTACATGACCGCCCGCCCCACTAATCTCGACCCGTACTGGATGCCGTTTACCGCGAACCGTGCTTTCAAGCAGGCGCCGCGCATGTTCGTTGCGGCCAAAGACATGCATTACGTAACCGACGACGGCCGTCAGGTGCTCGACGGCACCGCGGGTCTGTGGTGCGTCAACGCCGGGCACTGCCGGCCGCGCATCGTCGAGGCGGTGCAGAAGCAGGTGGCCGCCATGGATTACAGCCCGGCGTTCCAGATGGGGCATCCCGACGCTTTTCGCGTTGCCGAGCGCATCGCGGCACTGACGCCCGGCGACCTTGACCGGGTTTTCTATTGCAACTCGGGATCGGAAGGCGTAGACACCGCGCTGAAAATTGCCCTGGCCTACCATCGTGCCCGCGGCGAAGGTCAGCGTAATGTGCTGATCGGTCGTGAACGTGGTTACCACGGCGCCGGATTTGGTGGCATTTCGGTCGGCGGCATTCCAGCGAACCGCAAGGCTTTCGGCAACATGCTGTTTCGCGTCGATCATCTTGCGCATACCCATAATCTTGCTGAAAACGCTTTCAGCCGCGGTCAGCCGGCCTGGGGCGCACATCTCGCCGACGAGCTGGAAAACCGCATCATTCCGCTGCACGACGCGGGGAATATCGCCGCTGTCATCGTTGAGCCGCTGGCGGGGTCGACCGGAGTACTGGTGCCGCCCAAGGGTTATCTGGAGCGCCTGCGACAAATTTGCGACAAGCATGGCCTGCTGCTGATATTCGATGAAGTCATCACGGGATTCGGCCGTACCGGGCCGTGTTTTGCGGCGGATGCCGTGGGCGTGGTGCCGGACATGATGATCATCGCCAAGGGACTGACCAACGGTACGGTGCCGATGGGTGCGGTAGTGGTTCGCGAGGACATCTATGACGCAGTCATCAACAGTGCGCCGCCCGGCATGGTCGAACTCTTCCACGGCTACACTTATTCCGGCCATCCGCTGGCGACAGCTGCCGCACTGGCGAGTCTGGATACTTTTGAAGAAGAGGGCCTGTTCCAGCGCGCGCAGGAACTAGCGCCCTATTTCGAGCAGGCGGTGCAGTCTCTGCGAGAGCTGCCGCACGTCATCGACGTGCGCAACATGGGCATGGTCGCCGGCATTGAACTGGAGCCACGGCACGGAGAACCCACCGCACGCGCGTTTGAAGCGTTTCTGAAATGCTATGAGGACGGCGCGCTGATTCGTACGACCGGCGACATCATTGCGCTGTCGCCGCCGTTGATCATCAGCAAGTCGCAGATCGACGAGCTGATCGGGATTATCGCCCAGGCCTTGCGCGCCGGCGGTCGCCGTTGATCAAATAATTTACTTTAAAATCAATTGGTTATGATTTATCTTCCGGCCGCTATCGAGACCGGAGAATCTAGACGCGCTGGATATCACGCAATTCCAGCTTGACCAGGCAGTGATCCAGCCACTCAGCCGTCAATTTTTCCTGGGTTGAATTCTGCTTCAGCCGCTGGTCCAGCCCGTTCCAGTCCACGCAATCGAGTGGCTGGTCCTGGTTAAAACACGAAAACACGTAACTGATTTTTCCGGTCGCCGGGTCGACGTGGGGCTGCAGGCACTGCGCGCAGATCTCCTTCATCATGCACTGCATCGGTGAGTTGATCGAGCCGATGGCCTGATGCTGCGCCTTCAGGTACGGTTTCAGAGCCGCGTGCCGCGCCTTTGCCACCGCGGCCATCATGCGATCAGAGCCGATGGCGATAATGCGGTCGGCATCCCCGAATGAAATCACCTGCTCGCCCAGCTCCCCGGCAGCATAAGCTCTCATCGATTGCACGATATTGCCGACGAAGCGGCGATCCCCCGGTCGCGACGGCACAAACCCGGGTTCCTCATCGCAGCACCAGACGACGACGTCACTCGCAGCTTCGATATCCTCGATGCGATACCGGTCGATCATGCGCTTGTAACCCGCGAAATA
>JAOUIN010000148.1 GCA_029883965.1 Betaproteobacteria bacterium | reverse complement strand
ATTGCCCAGCCGGTCGAACGGAAGATACGAACCGAATGATCCGGCCTTGATGTCCTCGACCATGCGTGTCAGCGATTTGTCGGCTTCATCGCTGGTGGGTGCGCGGCCGCTGCGGCCTGCCAGGCCAGCGACAAACACCACGGCCCAGTCACCTCCGAACCGGCGGGATTCCTCCACCAGCGCCCCGAACGTCGTCAGTGCCACGGGATCCTTGTCCACCGACATCTGCGGTATCAGAGTACCGCCCTGTCCGGATTCAAATTGCGCACGCTGCTCGGGTGTACTGTCATCGGGCAGGGCCGCATCGGCAAAAACGAACAGCAGCCGCTGCGGCTCCGGCTGCTGTCGTGCCGCCTGCAGCAGGTCATCAAAACTCGATATGTTCACTGCGGATTACCCGAAACCTGATCGCGCACGGTCATTGCACCAGCGGCGTGTCGGCCGTCTCAAGATCAACACCCTCCACCGCCGCCTCACCGGCGAGCAGCGTCAGATACTGGCGCAGCGCGGTTACGAAGGTCTGCTGTCGCAGTGAATTCGCCACCGCGCCGCGCACCGAAGAGAATGCCTGCGCGACACCCGGCTCGCGCTCGAGCACCTCCACTACGTGCAGGCCGAAGCGGCTGTGCACCAGGCGTGGCAATACACCGACCTCAATGTGACCGAACAATTCACGGGCAAACTCGGGCGCACAATCGTCTGCCGTGAGCCAGCCGAGATCGCCACCCTCGGCGCCACTGGGACAATTCGACAGTTCGCGTGCGGCACCGGCAAAAACCCCCGCCGTCTTGCCGTCATGACAACGGACATCGAGCAGGGCGATTTCGGCACGTTTGCGCAGGGCTGTCACATCAACCCCCGGTGTGACCGCAAAAAGTATATGCCGTACACGCACCCGCTCTCCGGTGCGATAACCGGCTTCGTGTGCGGCAAAATGACGGCGGCAATCCTCCTCGGACGGATCGGGAATCGCCAGTTTTTTCTCGAGCAGCTTTTCAATGGCGTCAGCTGCGGCCGCGCTGATCACGCCATCGGTTGACGGAACGTCGTCCGCTGCGAGCAATCCGGCGGCCTGCGCCGCCTGGCGCAACAGTTCGGTGCACGCGCGCTGCCGCAGTTCGTCTGCGGCCAGTGTCTCTTCAGGCGCGTGCAGGGCGACGCCATTAACGCAGGCGACGACAGAATTGGCAACAACATGTTCAGCAATCATATTGGCTCCATGCGGTTTCAGACGCCGGGCTGGCGCGGCTGGTTGTGGCCGGCCGGCAAATTAAGCCGGCGGCTGCGCACGACCTGGCGCGGCCGGAACAGATAGAACACTGTCGCGAAACCGCTCCACACATGCACCAGCCGGCTGAACGGGAACAGCAGGAAAATAGTCATGCCCAGCACCAGGTGCACCTTGTACGGCCATGCCAGCGGAATCAGTCCGGCAGCGTCACCGACACGGAACGTAAACACGCGCTGCGCCCAGTCCGAAAGCACCAGCATCACGCTGCCATCGGCGTGGGACAGTGAATACGGCAGGGTGATCAGGCCCAGAGTCAGTTGCACCCACAGAATGATCAGAATCGCCAGATCAGTGCGATGACTGGTCAGCCGGATGCGCGGATCAAATATGCGGCGATAAATCAACAGACTCAGGCCAATGAAACAGATGAAGCCGGCGATGCCGCCCGCAGTAATGGCAACCAGCTGTTTGTTGGCCGGGGTGATAAACGGTTCATACACCCAGTGCGGCGTCAGCAGGCCTGCGAAGTGGCCGAAGAAAAGAAACAGGATGCCGACGTGGAACATATTGCTACCCCAGCGCAGGACACCCGTGCGCAACAGTTGCGACGAGTCGCTTTTCCAGGTGTATTGATCCCGGTCATAACGCGCCAGGCTGCCCATCAGAAAAACCACCATGCAGATGTACGGATAGGCACTGAACAGGAAAGTGTGCAGATAGGATTCAAAGGCGTTCATGGGGCCGCTCCTGTATTGGCGTTCTTGCGGACGAAATGTATGGGTTGTGCCTCGCCGGGCCTGGCCTGCCCCTTGATCGAGCAGCCGCCGAATACCGGTGGCTCGGCCCAGGTTTCATCGAGCGGTTGCTCGGTGGCGAGTTTGACGGCCTGCGCTTTCTCACCCGCCAGTTCCAGCAATGCGCCAAGGATGCTGGCGTATGGACTGCCCTGCCGCTGCAACGCACTGAATATGGCATTGAAAATATGGGTCATTTCACCCAGGAAAGCGCGCGCCTCGCGTGGCGGCTGGGTCGAGACAAACTCCAGCACTACAGGCAGGTAATCCGGCAACTCGCCCGGCGCGAGATACAAGCCGGCTTTTTCGTAGGTTTGCGCGAGATCGATCATCGCCGGGCCGCGATCGCGTGAGTCCCCGTGCACATGTTCGAACAGATGCAATGAAGTGGCACGGCCACGATCGAACAACTGCACATAGCCGGCCTCCACATCCATGGGCGCCGTATCCGCCAGATTGCCGATCAGGTTTTCGAGTTCCGCCAGCCGCGCAGCGGAGAACGCTTGTTCACTGCGCAGGATCTCACGCATCTCCTGCAGATGCTCGCGCATGCCCGGATCGGGATAGCTCAGCAGCGCCGCCAGCACGCGAAGGCTGCTGGATGCCGATACGTTTTTTGACATTCCGAGCATGTTCAGACCTCCAGCTTGATGGGTATGGTGCGCTTCTTCTCGCTGCCGAACAGGCTGGTCTCGCTGATGCCCTCCGAACAGCCATTGCCGAACGAGAAGCCGCAGCCGCCGCGCACATTGAATGTGTTTTCCGCATACTCGCGGTGCGTGCTGGGAATCACGAAACGGTCCTCGTAGTTCGCGATTGCCATGATGCGGTACATCTCTTCCACCTCATCCCGGGTGATCCCCACCTGTTCCAGCGCTTTGGTATTGATGCGCTGGTCGACATGTTTTTCCCGCTGGTAGGCGCGCATCGCCAGCATGCGCTCCAGCGCGCGCACCACCGGTGCGGTGTCGCCGGCGGTCAGCAGGTTGGCCAGATATTTGACCGGTATGCGCAATTGGTTGACGTCTGGAATCTCGCCATTGGTCCCGACCTGTCCGGCATTGGCCGCCGCGCTGATCGGTGACAACGGAGGCACATACCAGACCATCGGCAAGGTCCGGTACTCGGGATGCAGCGGCAAAGCGACCTTCCATTCCACAGCCATCTTGTACACGGGGCTGTTGCGCGCCGCCGCCATCCACTGATCCGGAATGCCGTCGATCGCCGCCTGCGCGATGACCTGCGGATCATTCGGATCCAGAAAAATGTCGAGCTGCGCGTGGTACAGATCGCGATCATGCTCAACGCTTGCCGCCTGCTGGATGCGGTCGGCATCGTAGAGCAGCACGCCCAGATAACGGATACGGCCAACGCAGGTTTCCGAGCAGACAGTGGGCTGTCCGGCTTCGATGCGCGGATAGCAGAATATGCATTTTTCCGCCTTGCCGCTCTTCCAGTTGTAATAAATCTTCTTGTACGGACAGCCGCTGACGCACATGCGCCAGCCGCGGCACTTGTCCTGATCGATCAGCACGATGCCGTCTTCCTCACGCTTGTAGATCGAGCCCGATGGGCAACTCGCCACGCAGGCCGGGTTCAGACAGTGCTCGCACAGCCGCGGCAGATACATCATGAAGGTGTTTTCGAACTGGCCGTAGATATCCTTCTGGATGTCGTCGAAATTTCTGTCTTTGGAACGCTTGCTGAACTCGCCGCCGAGAATTTCCTCCCAATTCGGCCCCCAGACAATCTTGTCCATCTGCTTGCCGGTGATCAGGCTGCGGGGCCGCGCCGTCGGTGTCGCCCTCATCTCCGGCGCATTCTGCAAATGCCCGTAGTCGAACGTGAACGGTTCGTAGTAGTCATCGATCTGCGGCAGATTGGGATTGGCAAAAATCTTCATCAACAACTGCCATTTGCCACCCTGACGGGGCTGTATGGAACCATCGCTGCTACGAACCCAGCCGCCGTTCCATTTGTCCTGGTTCTCCCATTCCTTCGGGTAGCCAATGCCGGGCTTGGTCTCGACGTTGTTGAACCACGCGTATTCCATGCCGGGCCGGCTGGTCCAGACGTTCTTGCAGGTCACCGAGCAGGTATGACAACCGATGCATTTATCCAGATTCAGCACCATGCCTATTTGCGCGCGTATTCTCATGACACTTCTCCATGGGCCTGGACAGGACGGATAAGCTCTTCAGCCACGGGCGTATCCAGCCAGTCGATCTTCTTCATCTTGCGCACGACAACAAACTCGTCACGATTGGTACCTATGGTTCCGTAATAGTTGAAGCCGTAGCTCAGCTGCGCGTAGCCGCCGATCATGTGTGTGGGCTTGAGCACCGCGCGGGTCACCGAGTTGTGGATGCCGCCGCGCGCACCGGTGATCTCCGACCCCGGCGTATTCACGATCTTTTCCTGCGCGTGGTACATCATCACCATGCCGGGATTGACGCGCTGGCTGACCACCGCCCGCGCGGCGATGGCGCCGTTGATGTTGAACAGCTCAATCCAGTCGTTATCGACGATTCCGGCACGTTTGGCATCGTCTTCACTGAGCCACACGCAAGGTCCGCCGCGGCTTAATGTCAACATCATCAGATTGTCAGTGTAGGTTGAATGGATGCCCCACTTCTGGTGCGGTGTGATGAAGTTCAGCAGGATCTCGGGGTTGCCGTTGCTTTTCACGCCGTGGATACCCGCGGTGGTCTTCAGGTCCACCGGCGGGCGGTAACTGACACAACCTTCACCGAACGCGCGCATCCACGGATGATCCATGTAGAACTGCTGGCGACCGGTCAATGTGCGCCATGGAATCAGCTCATGGACGTTGGTATATCCCGCGTTGTAGGACACGGTCTCGCTCTCGATACCACTCCAGGTCGGCGACGAAATAATCTTGCGCGGTTGCGCCTGAATGTCGCGGAAGCGGATTTTCTCGTCTTCACGATGCAGCGCGAGATGCGTATGATCGCGCCCGGTCTGCTTGCTGAGCGCGGCCCACGCCTTGACGGCCACGTGCCCGTTGGTCTCCGGGGCGAGTTGCAGAATAACCTCGCAGGCGTCAATATCGGTTTCGATTTTCGGCATGCCGCGGGTCACACCTTCGGCATTGTTCAGACCATTGAGCTCACCCAGCTGCCGCACCTCGTCCTGCGTATTCCACGCAATACCCTTGCCGCCGTTACCAACCTTGTTCATCAACGGACCGAGAGCGGTGAACCGCTTGTAGACATTCGGATAATCACGCTCGACCACGGTCATCTGCGGCGCGGTCTTGCCCGGTATCAGGTCGACTTCGCCGCGCTTCCAGTCCTTCACTTCAAACGGTTGCGCCAACTCCGCCGGGGTGTCGTGCATCAGCGGTGTCAGCACCAGCTCCTTCTCGACACCAAGATGACCCACGCAGACTTCGCTGAATTTTTTGGCGAAACCCTTGTAAATATCCCAATCACTGCGGGACTGCCAGGCCGGATCCACCGCGGTGGACAGCGGATGGATGAACGGATGCATGTCGCTGGTGTTGAGGTCATTCTTCTCATACCAGGTGGCAGTGGGCAGCACGATGTCCGAATACAGGCAGGTCGTGCTCATGCGGAAGTCCAGCGTCACCAGCAGATCAAGCTTGCCTTCCGGCGCCTTGTCATGCCACACCACTTCCTGCGGCTTGGCATCATCCTTCCCCAGATCCTTGCCCTGCACGCCATGGCTGGTGCCCAGCAGATGCTTGAGGAAGTACTCATGTCCCTTGCCGCTGGAGCCCAGCAGGTTCGAACGCCACACGAACAGGTTGCGCGGCCAGTTGTCGGGGTGGTCCGGGTCCTCGCAGCTCATTTTCAGCGAGCCGCTCTTCAGCGCCTTGACCGCGTAATCCCTGGGATCTGCTCCTGCCGCCTGCGCATCGCGCACCACCTGCAAGGGATTGGTCTTCAATTGCGGTGCCGACGGCAGCCAGCCCATGCGTTCAG
>JAOUIN010000147.1 GCA_029883965.1 Betaproteobacteria bacterium | reverse complement strand
GCAATTACCTGACGCCGCACCTGTCGACCGGCAAGGCGCCGGTGATTGACGGGCGGTATATGTATTTCTGTCTGTTGCACAAGAATGCGGGCACCGGTTCCGAACTGCACTACCACCCCAATGAACTGCTGATCTTTCCGGTGCGCGGCAAGATCAACGCCATCGTCGGCAAGGATCGCCGTGTGGTGTCACCCGGCACTTTCGTACATGCGCCGGCCTATGCGCGCCATTCAATGAAGGCCACCGAAGACGGCAACCTTCAGTACCTTTATATCAAGGACAAGACCTGGACGGTGGTGGGTCTGGCCGAAGACGAGGCGGTACCGGATAAGGCCATGACGGTGGCTGAGGTCAACAAGAAATATGGAGTTGGCGACAAGCATCAGAAAACCCAGGGCAAGTCACAGGCGATCATCGAGGGGTTGCCGGTGTGTTTTCATCCAATACTTGACCGCCTGGATGCGCCGCCGCGATCAGGGCGTTGCGTCAACTGGATCGAAGGCGAACGCCTGGCATTCGGCCTGTTCGAGGTTCCCGCAGGGTATGACGAGCCGGAGGCCGAGTCGCAGCGGGAGATGTTTGTCTACGTGTTGAGCGGAACAATCGACGCGCAGACGGACGGCGAACGCAAAACGGTGGGCAACGGCGACATCATTTATGTGCCGCGCGGCACGCGCTATCGCCTGCAGGTGCGTAGCCACGCGCGTTATGCCATTGTTTGTTCGACGCCATGGCTGGAAGCGCGCATCGACAACATGACGCCGGAGGAGGCGGAGCAGGCACGCGTGAACGTGACTGCGAACTAGCGCGGGCGCGACGCGCGCAGGGTAACGATCGTCCGAAAACGGCAATCACTGGAGGAAATATGAAAAAATACTTTAAAATCAACAAGTTATGTGTTTTTCTTGGCCTGCTGCTGCCATTGAACGGCGTCGTATGGGCACAGGATTGGAAGCCGGAGCGGCACGTCGAGCTGATCGTGCCGGCTTCAGCCGGCGGCTCGCTGGACAATGTCGGGCGCACGTTTCACAGGTTATGGGACGAACTGAAACTGATGCCGGTATCGAGCGCTGTCGTCAACCGCGCCGGCGGCGGTCATGCCATTGCCTACAACTTTCTCAATCAGCATGCCGGCGATCCACACTTTCTGAGCATCACGTCGTCGACGCTGCATACCAGCAACATCAATGGCCGGATCAAGCTCTCGTACCGCGACTTCACGCCGCTGGCAGTGATGATGACCGAATACATCGCCATTGCCGTGCGGCCCGATTCGCCATTGAAAACCGGCAAGGACCTGATCGAGTCATTGCGCAAAGATCCGGGCGGCCTGAGCCTTGCGCTGAGCAGCGCGCTGGGCGGCACGCATCACATTTCACTCGGCATGCCGCTGCTGTCGGGCAAGGTGGACATCAAGAAGACCAGGATGGTCGCGTTCAACTCCACCGGGGAGGCCGTGACGGCGCTGCTGGGCGGGCACGTGGATGTGCTTTCGGGCGGGACGGTGCAGATTGCGCCGCATGTCGCCAGCGGCAAGATGCGGCTGCTGGCCGTGAGTGCCGCACACCGGCTGCCCGGGGCGCTGGCGAGCGGTCCGACCTGGCCGGAACTGGGATATAAAGGCGTGTTTGAAAACTGGCGCGGGGTCATCGGCACCAAAGACATGACCGCACCGCAGGTGGCGTACTGGGACCACGTATTCGGTACGATTGCCCGCAGCGACCAGTTCAAGACGCTGGCGCAGAAGAACCAGTGGGAGATCAATTACAAGAATTCCGCGGAAACCCGGAAATTCCTCGAAGGTGAATACATGGAGCTGAAGGAAGTCATGGATTTCCTCGGCTTGTCCAAGTAAGTCTGAAGGAGCCGTCATCAAGCAACAGCACATAGGCAGTATCGGCCTCGGCATCATGGGTGGTGCGTTTGCGCGCCACCTGCTGTCCGACGGATTTGCCGTCACCGGTTTTGACATCGCTGCAAAACCGCGCGTCGCTCTGAAAAAGCAGGGCGGGAAGCCGGTCAGTTCCATCGCTGCGGTCACGCGCGGTTGCACCGTGCTGGTCACGTCGCTGCCGAGCATAGCTGCCGTCAACGCCGCGTATTACGGCAAGGGCGGTATCGTAGACACGGCGAAGCGGGGCACCGTGATCATCGAGACCAGCACATTGCCGCTGGCGGTCAAGCACGAGATTCGAGAGCGCTGCGCCAAGCGCGGCATCGCGGTGCTGGACTGCCCGGTCAGCGGCACCGGCGCGCAGGCTGCAGTGCGCGATATCGCGATCTACGCCAGCGGTGACCGCAAGGCTTATGCCAAGGCGGAAGCGGCGTTGAAGGGATTCTCGCGCAGTGTTTATTACTGCGGCGAATACGGCAACGGCTCGAAACTGAAATACGTGGCGAACCTGCTGGTCACCATCCATAACCTGTCGACAGCCGAAGCCATGGTCATGGGGCTGAAGTCGGGTCTGGATCTGGAACTCCTCTACAAGGTGATCAAGGACGGTGCGGGCACGTCACGTATGTTCGAAGTACGCGGGCCGATGATGATTGCCAGCGACTATCGCAGGGCGACGATGAAGGTCGAGGTTTACAAGAAGGATATCGACATCATCGAGCAGTTCGCCGCTGACCTGCACTGTCCGGTTCCCCTGTTCGAGGCATCCAAACCGTTTTATGCTGCGGCGCTTGCGCAAGGCCGTGCATTCGAGGATACCGCGTCGATCTGCGCCGTGCTGGAGCAGATGGCCGGCATTCAACGCAAACGTCAGACCAAACCGAAAACCACCGCAACACCATCCATATCAACCCGAACGAGAAAGACGCGATGAAACCCACCATGTCACCCCAGAGCCAGGCGGCTCAAACGATCTCCCGCAACATGAAGCTTGTGTCCCACAACGAGCTCGCCGGATTCGGCGGCATCGGCGAGGGCATCAACATGCAGGTGGCCAAGGACGGTCGCCGCATATTGTGGCTGGCGCACGAGTCGGCGCCGAAAAATTTTACCGGGGTCGATGTCACTGATCCCAAGAATCCGAAAGTCGTGGTGCAGACCGATCTGCCGCACGAAGGCGTGCGCTCGAACTCGCTGGACGTCGTCGGCGACATCATGGCAGTGGCCTACCAGACCAAGAAAGTCGGCGACAAGCCCGCGGGCATGGACCTGTTCGACATCAGCACGCCGGAGAAGCCGAAGCTCATTTCACATTTTGACGCTTCGGGCCCGCATTCCCGCGGCGCGCATTGCGTGTGGTTCGTTGACGGTGAATACGTGCACCTGACTTCGGGCTCGGGTGATTTCGAGCCGACGCATCCGAACGACTTCCAGTTCTACCGCATCATCGACGTGCGCAACCCGTCCAAGCCCAAGGAAGTCGGCCGCTGGCATTATCCCGGCACGCACAAGGGCGACAAGGAAGCGCCGCCGCCACGGCATCCGAGATTTGACGGCGGCTACCGTCCGCACAACATCAACGTCTATCCGGAACGCCCGGATCGCGCCTACATGGCTTATCTCGACGGCGGCGCCGTGATCCTTGACATCTCCGACAAGGCCAATCCGAAGATGGTTACCAACTGGAAGTATTCGCCGCCATTCAACGGGTTCTGCCACACCGTGATGCCGCTGTTCGGCCGCGACCTGCTGATCGTCACCGACGAGTGTACCAAGGACGACGGCATCGACTGGCCGAAGCTCGGCTTTGTCGTCAACGCCAGCGTCGAAACCAACCTGGTTCCGGTGTCGACCCTGCCATTGCCGCCGGTGGAAAGCTTTGCCAAGCGCGGTGGCCGCTACGGTGCCCACAACCTGCACGAAAACCTGCCGGGCCCTGCGTCATTCCGCTCGAACACGCTGGTGGTCGGCACGTTCTTCAACGGCGGTGTGCGCGCGTTTGATACCTCGAATCCGTACCAGCCGCAGGAAGTCGGCTATTTCGTGCCGGGCGCGCCGAAACTCTCGCCCAAGGGCGCGGTCCAGATCAATGACGTCTGGGTCGACGAAAAA
Organism: Betaproteobacteria bacterium; assembly: GCA_029883965.1. Classification (GTDB taxonomy): domain Bacteria; phylum Pseudomonadota; class Gammaproteobacteria; order Burkholderiales; family SG8-41. The sequence goes on along the minus strand of JAOUIN010000147.1, from coordinate 2,022 downwards.
GGGCTGGTGTATGCGGTTGACCGCTTTGGCGGTGGTCTGTATGTCATCGAGATGACGGTGTAAGGAAGGGCAGTCATGGCAGATGTGCTTGCTGGCCGGTTTCCGGTCAGCATCATTACCGGGTTTCTCGGCAGCGGCAAAACCACGCTGATCAACAAGCTGCTGAAGCGGCCGGACATGAACCGTGTGGCGGTGATCGTCAACGAGCTCGGTGAACAGGCCATCGACAACGATCTGGTGGAAGTGTCGTCGGAGCAGATGATGCTGCTCAACAACGGCTGCCTGTGCTGCGTGCTGCGCGGTGACCTGCAGGAAACGCTGCGTGACCTGTTCGTCAAGCGCCGCAACGGCGACATCATCGACTTCGATCGTGTGATCATCGAAACCACGGGGCTGGCCGATCCTGCTCCGGTGATGCAGACGCTGATGACCGACGACATGCTGCAGGCGCATTACCGCATGGATTGCGTGGTCACGCTGGCGGATGCCGTCAATGGTCTCGAGCAGCTCGAAACCATGCAGGAGCCGGTGAAGCAGGCGGCGCTGGCCGACCGTATTGTCATTACCAAGTCGGACATCGCCGGCGAAGAAACCACGGCGAAGCTGGAGGCACGGCTGCGGTCGCTGAATCCGCAGGCACCGATCAAGCGTGCGGTCAACGGCGAGATCGACCTGGCGTTTCTGATAGACGTCGGCCTGCGCGACATGAAAGGCAAGCTCGAAGACATAGAGCGCTGGATGGGCGAACCCGACGAGCATGGCGAGCACCATCGCCATGACGCGACGGTCAAATCGTTCTGCCTGCGGTTTGACGAACCCATGACCTGGGCGGCTTTTTCACAAACCATGGAAGTGCTGGGTGCATTGCGCGGCTCTGACATGTTGCGGGTCAAAGGTCTGGTGAATGTGGCCGAACACAAGGGGCCGATGGTGGTGCAGGGAGTGCAACACCTGTTCCACCCGCCGGTGGAACTGGCGGCATGGCCCAGTGCAGATCATTCGACCCGAATCGTGTTCATTACCCGGAAAATCCCGCGTGAGACCGTGGCCAATTTGTTTGCTGCAATCGGTGCGGTCACGGCAACGGCATAGCGTTGCAGTTCGTGCAAAAAAGCCCGCATGGTTGCGGGCTTTTTTATTGCGGTACCTTAGCCGGTGCCTTGCTGCAACATGCCGGACAGCAGCGTGGCAATGCCGAGGAACGAGAAGAATCCGACGATGTCGGTGACCGTGGTCAGGATGATTGACGAAGATTGTGCGGGGTCCTGACCGAAGCGGCTCAGTGTGATCGGCACCAGTGCGCCCGCAAGGCCGGCGGCCACCATCGAGATCACCATCGCCGCTGAAATGATCAGCACCAGTCCGAAGGAACCGCTCCAGATATAGACGCCAAGAGCCGTGGTCGCAGCGATGGCGAGCCCGTTGAGAAAGCCCACGCTGAATTCCTTGAATACGACTTTGGGCCAGTGGCGCAGGCTGATCTCGCGCAGCACGAGACCCCGCATGGTCACTGCCAGGGCCTGGGCGCCGGCGTTGCCCGACTGACCGGCAACCACCGGCAGCAGCACGGCGAGCGCGGTGAATTTGGCGATGGTGTCTTCGAACAGGCCAACCACCGATGCGGCCAGAAAAGCCGTCAGCAGATTGATCTGCAGCCAGGGCAGACGCTTTTTGACCGCGAAACTTGCTTTGGACAGCGCCCGTTCGTCCTTGCTCGCGCCGACCATGGTCTGGATGTCGAGGCTGGCTTCTTCCTGCACGGCTGACACCAGGGCCGACTGGCGGATGACCCCGACCAGACGTCCGGAAAAGTCGACGACCGGCAAATCGGTGACATCGCTGCGGTCCAGCAGTTCGACGACTTCCTCGCGCGGTGCGATGTCGGTGACCGCCGCTGAGATTTTGCGCCGCAGCTGTTCCAGCGGCAGGTCCGGATCACTCATCGCGAGGTCCTGGATACGCACGCGGCCTTCGAGCTGCCCGGCGTCGTCCACGAGAAAGACCTCGTGCACCTCGCGCCGC
>JAOUIN010000011.1 GCA_029883965.1 Betaproteobacteria bacterium | reverse complement strand
CGCCAGATTGGAACCCATGACGAGGATTACATCGGCGTTCTTCAGGTCGATCCAGTGGTTCGACATTGCACCGCGGCCAAACGACTCTCCCAGAGCCGTCACAGTTGCGGAGTGTCAAAGTCGCGCCTGATGCTCTACATGCACTACCCCCCAGGAGCGCACCAGCTTTTGCAGGAGATAGCATTCTTCATTGTCCAGGGCCGCGCTGCCTACATGGGCGATGCCATCGGTCCGGTTTACCGTGAACTGACGCTCCACATCGACGAAGGTCTCGCGATAAATCCCCGCCTCGTCGGGCGTGCCATCGACCTTTTTTTCCCTGATCTTCGTTGACGTGGTGGCCTTGAATGTCTTGTCCCGCGTGTCCTTGATCCTGCGGGCAATCTGGTCCAGGGCCCAATCCCACTTGACGACCTTCCATTCCTTGGCGCCCGGCGCACGATACAGCGGCGCCAGAACACGGCTGTCGTTGTTGACGACCTGATAGGCCGCGCTGCCCTTGGAGCAAAGCGAACCCTCACTGACCGGGTGATCGGGATCGCCTTCGGCGTTGATGACTTTCCCGTCCTTGGTGTGGATGAGAAGTCCGCAGCCCACCGCACAGAAACAGCAGACGGAGGTGGTTTCCTTCGCCCCCTTGATCCTCAGTTCCGCGGCATATCTTTCTGCTGCAGACAAGTCGAAACCCAGTCCGCTGAGCATGATTCCGGCGGCGCTTCCTGATGCTTGCAGAAATCCTCTACGGGTGATTTTCATAGCTGTCATCCACCTTTCCTAATTACGCAATCAAAATACGCAATCAAAAGGCGCGGACTGATTCCGTTCCGCGCCTTAACGTCCTACTTTTTCAGCGAAGCGGTCATATGGTCGGTATGGCAGGCGAGACACTCCATATGGCCCTGCTGATGGTTCAAGCCGTTGGTGTATCGCTGGTAGCTCTCCGGGCCGTGACACTCGATGCAATGGGTGATTTCCTTGGACGGCGTCCACTTCGCCGGCTTCCAGCGGCCCTCAAAGTATTCATTAAGGTAATGCACCACGGTGTAGACAACCTCCCCCGCCACCTTGGCACAGCGCTCATATTTCTCATTGGAGGTGACCTGCGCTCCTGCGGCCAGCGTCCACTTCGAAACCGACGTGTGGCACAACGGCGTCACCGCCTTGGCCTTGACCTGCTTGGGCGACTTGGAAATGTCGTCGAAACGTTCCGTCGGGAACTCCATCTCCGAGTACCACCACATCATCCGGTCAATGATCGCGGCATAGGCATGTTCCTTGTCATAAACGACGAGGTTGACGAGGCACGAACAAACACCCAGGACACCGCACAACGTGCCATGTCCGGCGTAACCCTGCGCAGCATGCTCGAACATGAAGTCCGGCAGCGTCGTCCACGGATAGCCGACCTTTTCTTTCAATAGGCTGAGGACCCCCAGCCAAGCACCATTCCCTCATCCCTTGTTTTCGAGATAACTTCGGTAAGCCCGCCGGCCGGCCTCATCCGGATCGAGTTTTGTCCACTTCCACGGCAACGGCGGTGCCGGCGCGTGTTGCGGCGCAGCGGCCGCGGCAAGACCCGCGCCGCCGGCAACCCCGCCCAACAGCAGCGCAGCAGATCCCGTCACCATGCTGCGGCGTGAGTGGACTACAGCCTCGTTTGTTTTGTCTTTCATGACAAAGTCCTTTCGCATGTGTTCCTGTGGCCGACAGGGGGAATGTGCCACCAAAGCCGCACCAGCATCATTCATATCCAGACAGTTTCTGGACATATTGCGACAGTAGGGCGCTCGCCGTTACCTGAGCTTGATGTAGATCAAACTCGCCGCTCCTACAGCTTCTCCGCGGGCAACATGCGCTCAAATAAGAAGTTCGCGACACGGCACGAACGGCCGTTGTCGTCAGCGACAACAGCAGCGAAACTGCTTGACGTTATCTGGCTGTCTTGCGCCAGCCGGCCGGTGTGGTACCACTCCAGCGCCGGAATGCGCGGGTAAACGAGCTGCCGTCGGCATAGCCCAGCGCGGCCGCGATTTCGTTCACTCCGCCTTTGGTGGATTCGAGCATCTGCCGGGCTATGGTGTAGCGGCCTTCATCCAAAAGTTCCTGGAAACTGGTGCCACAGGCGTGCAGCCGGCGATTCAGGGTCCGGCTGTGTACGCCGAGCAGCATCCCTACCTGGTCGGCCTTGGTGTGGCCGGTCAGCAGCGCCGTTCGCAGAATCCGCCTCACCTGCTCGGCAAAGTCCAGGCCGCTGCTGGCGTCGAGAGTGTCAACCTGCTTCTGCAACAATCCGTGCAACTGTCGATCGGCGTTAAGCACAGGGCGCGTCAGCCAGTCGGCCGGGAACACCATGGCGTTTCGATCGGCGTTGAACCGCGGGCGGGTCCGGAAAAACCTCCGGTAGGGCTCGACATCCGCAGGCTTGCGGTGGACGAAACGCACCTCTGCAGGATTCCAGTCCGGGCCGCACAGCGCGCGCATGATGTTGCAGGCAACTGCAATCGCGCCTTCCGTCGTCTGGTACACGGCATCGACGCCCGGTTGATAAATGGCATAGCCTAGGAATACCTGCTTGCCTTCCACCGTCAGGGTCGGCAACGCACCGCGGACATGCAGATGCATGTAACGCACGAGGTTGCGCAGCGCAGTGCCTACGTTCGGCGAATGCCGCACCAGGTAGCCGACCAGTCCCAGAGAGTGCAGTCCTCCCGCCTTCCCGACCAGGAATCCGAAATGTCTGCAGCCGGTCCTCGCGACGCAAATTGCGATCAGGCGGCTGCGGTCGGCATAGCCAATCAGATTTTCCGGGTCATCGAACAGGTCGAGGCTGACCTTCGCCTCGGTAAACACCTTTGCCGGATCCGCGCCGAGGCTCCGCAGCACCTCCGGAATAGCTGCCGCACCACCCACGCGAACCGACGCGCCCACACCTTTGCCAGGTCTCATTGGATATTTCACTATCGCAAAATTGTTGCAGGTCGATTAACAACAATTAGTTTAAAGCGGTCCCGGTCGAATATATCAAGCGAATGCCGGGAAATATGCCGAAGTTTACGGCTGGGCTCTGGCAATCGCGCATGCCAGCGCCGGCGATGCAGCGAATTTCAGTGGCTATCTGACCAGAGCATGCACTACCACGCAAAGCTGGCGGTAGCAGAACGTAGCGCACGAATCACGGCGCTTATGAAGGAGGATCTGTAGATCGGAATCTCTTTATTTAGCGTCCAAGAACACGCCCGGCAAAATAAACCCGGCTACGTTACACCGTCAATTCTCAATAACCTGCGCCCCAGCGATATTGCCAGGCGATACCAACAAAGTTGAAGTCGCTGCCGGTACGGGTCGAAGTGCCGGTGCTGGCGTTTAATTTCACCGAGTTATAGCGATCCACCGGCATCGCAAAGGTGAGCCCTGCGCGTGAATTGGCCTGCATGTTGTTCCCCCGCACGCCGTCGACGGTAGTGCGGCCGCCCGTGAAATAAAGACCGTCCAGTGCCAGCCACATGCCCGACGAAAAACCGTAAATGACATGGCCCTGCACCGCGTACAGCGGTGCCTGCGCGAGCGTTCGGCCCTGGTTGAAATCGGTATTGTCGGAATAAAAGGTCGCACTAGGCGCAATCTCCACCGTCCACGGGCCCCACGCCTTGGACACGCCCAGTTCGGGCTTGAATGACCAGCGGTTGTTGCCGAGGTTGAGCAATCTGCTGTTGTCGTATTGCCCCAGCGGGGCTGTCACCTGCACGCTCGCACCGACGATGACATCCTGCCTGTAACCTGCGAATTCCTTCAGCGTCAGTGCGGGTGCGCCGTAGAAATTCATCGAGAAACGAAATCGCGGGTCGCTGATGCCCGTCATATCGCGTTCGCTGGGCACTCCTGCCACCAGCCCCTGGGCCGAAAAAGATGAATAGGGAAGGATCACGTCAAACTTGGCGGAGTTTCCCCATGCATTAAACGAGTGCGCATAGCCCACGACCTGGGTATGCGTTTGAAACTTCGCATCAGCGACGCGCAAAGAAGGATCGAATGCCAGTTTGCCTTCCGTGTAGCCGTATCCTGCAACCAGAAAGTTAAGTCCGATCGGCGTGTTTGAATATGACCGCGGCTCGAGCTCCTGCGCGTACGCCCAACTGCCCGGCCAAATCAGGGCAGTCATCAGGAAAATCGCATAACCCGACCAACGCTTATTCAGCATGATCCGGTTTCCAGAGACATTTTGATCGGCCGAGACACCACGTAACACCCCGTTCCTGCACCGCGTCTACTCATCTGTATCCAGGCCAAAAACACGGCATGCAACAGAATCCGGTTGCATGCCGCACGAAGGTTGTCAGACTCAATGTTACTGCAGATGGCATGGTAGATTACGAATCCATCGCTACTCGATGAAATTTTCGATACTTTTTTCAGGATCACAACATGTTGCGCAAACTATTCACGATCATTCTTCTGATGACGCTATCCGCCGGAGCGGCCGCACAATCGGCAACACCCTCCGAATTTACATTGACGCCCTATCTATGGTCCGCAGGATTCAAGGGCACGATCGGGACCACCGGCGGCACCGGGCGCGTGGATGCGGATTTTTCCAATTTGATCGACAACATGGAGACCCGCGGATTCATGCTGCATGCCGACTGGCGCAAAGACCGCTGGTCCGTTTTCGGCGACTGGGTCATCGTAAAAGTCGACTCCAGCGCCCCCTCGCCTAGAGGCTTGTTATACACCGGCGTGGGTGGCCAGATCCGGGGCAATATCCTGGAAACCGCAATCGGCTACCGCGTGCTGGGCGATGCCGTGTCCGGCGTCGATGTCTTCGGTGGCGTGCGTTACTACGATCTTGAAGCGCGTCTCGACCTCAACCCTGGGCTATTGGCTGGCCGCAGCGTGAGCGGCTCTGAAAACTGGCTGGACGGCATCGTCGGCATGCGCTGGATGGGAAAGTTCGGCAACCGCTGGACTGCATCGGCCTACGGCGATGTCGGGGCCGGCGGTTCGAACACTACCTGGCAGGCGGCGGCGACCGTGGGCTACGAATTTCAGTGGGGTTCTCTTCTCGCCGGCTGGCGGTATCTCGTAGCCGACTATGACAACAATGGACTCAAGATCGATGCCGCGTTAGGCGGGCCCATGGTGGGCGCGAGTTTCCGTTTTTAAGCATCAGCGCGACTAAATCCGATTACGGCGGCACCCAGATTACTGCGGTGCGGCGAACTCCTGCCGCGGGATGGATTCATTCTGACTTGACACGGCAATAGCAGTCACCACGTCGACGACAACTGCCGGAGTGTGGTCGCAGATATTAATGGTCCTCAGGCAAGTTTCCCCAGCGTCCTGCCCGGCCGCCAGGCTTTGGGCGCCGCGCGTTCGTATTGCGGCGGATAAGGTGCTTCGACACCCAGCGCAACGGCGGCATGCTGCGGCCAGCGCGGGTTGAACAGCATCGCCCGTGCCAGTGAAATGAAATCCGCCTGACCACTGGCGATGATGGCCTCGGCCTGTTGCGGATCGGTAATCATGCCCACGGCACCAGTGGTGATGCCGGTTTCTTTTTTGACGCGCTCGGCGAACGGCACCTGGTAGCCGGGGCCGACCGGGACCTTGGCGTCGAGCACCACGCCGCCGCCGGACACCGTGACATAGGCACAGCCTTCCCGTTTCAGCATGCCGGAATAAACAACCGCTTCATCGGGCGAGAAGCCGCCTTCGACAAAATCAGTGCCGGAAATTTTTGCACCCACCGGCCGGTCTGCCGGGAATGCGCCGCGTACTGCACGGAATACCTCCATTGGAAACCGCATGCGATTCTCCAGGCTGCCGCCATATTCATCGGCTCGCTTGTTCGCCAGCGGCGACAGGAATTCCGATAAGAGGTAGCCATGAGTCGAATGAATTTCGATGAAATCAAGGCCGATGCGCGCGGCACGTTGCGCGGCCCGGACAAAGGCCTGTGTCAGCTGCTGCATATCCGTCCTGGTCATCGCATGCGGCGCCGGCCAGCCCGGCGCCAGCGGTACAGCCGACGGCGCCTCGGTCTGCCACGCACCTTCGTCCGGCCGCAGGAAACCCTGACCGCTCCAGGGCCGGTGCGCTGATGCCTTGCGCCCGGCGTGTGCAAGCTGCACCCCGAGCACGATGGGTGAAATGCTGCGCACAAATTCAACCACACGCTGCATCGCCGCCTCATTGTCATCCGAATAGAGACCCACGCAATGCGGCGTGATGTGGCCAGGCGGTGTCACGGCAGTCATCTCCATCACCAGCATCGATGCGCCGGAAATCGCCAGCGAACCCAGATGCATCAGATGCCAGTCCGTCATCGAGCCGTCGATCGCACTGTACTGGCACATTGGTGCCACGGTGATGCGATTGGACAATGTGCGGTTGCCTATTTGTAGCGGTGTGAATAGTTGTGCAGTCACTACAGCCTCCGAATGTTTTCCCGATCAGTTCCCGAAATAACCAATTGACTTCCACCATAGATAACTCAGCGGGATCAACGCAATGATGCTGATCAGCGCCAGCACCGCGGTCACGCGCAGGGCGGTACGCACGGTAATGTTTGCCGCCTGCAGGCCCACCACAATGGGCGGCACCTGATAAGGCAGTATCAGCGTCGAAAAGCCGATGGCAATGGTCATCAGCGCGGTTTTGATCGGCCAGCCCGTGGCCTCCGCGATATGGCCCGCAAGCGGTGCCAGCAGCGCGGGCTGTGACGGATTGGTAGTCAGCAACCCGGCGAATGTCGCGATCAGGCTGAGGATGCCGAAGTTGGCGGCATCGGCGCCGCGCTCGAGCACGATGACACTGAGCAGCGCGTGACCGATGGCTGCGCTGACACCGGAGTCCAGCATCAACGCACCCAGGCCGAGGATGGCGCCGACATAAAAAAACGCACCGAAGCGCACGCGCTCCTGGAACAGCGTGACCGGGACCGCGCCGATGCGCGGCATCAACACCACGACTGCCGCCGTCATCGCAATCCAGCCGGAATGGATGTGGTGCAGGAAATCCGTTGACCAGAATGCCAGTGCCATGCAGAGAATCGTTAGCAGTCGTTTTTCTTCCACACTCATCGCGCGCAACTCGACTGCTGCGGTCGCCGGCTGCGTCTTCGCCGGGAACAGCCAGCACGTCACCAGGATAATCAATCCGCCCTTGACCAGACCCATCACCGGAAACTGTACGAACAGATATTCCGCATAAATCAGCTGCACGTTGTAGAGGGTTTCTGCCTGTCCGGCGAGCACCAGGTTCGGTGCGTTCGCGGGCAGTATCGCCGTGCCGCATTGAAACGTGGCCAGTATCGTCGCCAGCAGCACGCCGTTATGGCCGGAACTGCCGGGCTGCAGTCCGTGGCGCTCAGCCACTGCCGCGAGTATGGGCACCAGCAACAGGATACGGCCAACCGTCGCCGGCATCAGGAATGCCAGCACCACGGACACCGCGACCGCCGCGAATATCAGTTGCGGATAAGTCAGCGTGCGCTCGCCCAGCACGGTGCGCGCAATGCGTTCGCCGAGTCCCGTTGCACGCACCGCCTCCGCGATGATCAATCCACCGAGCACCAGCCACAAGGTGCCGGACGCGAATCCGGAAAAAATCACCGCGGGGCTCGCGATCTTCAGCAGAATCGCCAGCACGAAGAACAGCAGCGCGACCAGATACTCCGGCAGCGAACCGATGGCCCATAGCCCCATCACCAGCAGCATCAGTGCACCAGCATGCATGGTGTTGGGCGCCACACCTGCCGGCACCGGCATGAAAAAAATGACGGCGGCTGCGATCACCACGGCCGCCGTCAGCACAGATCCCGGTTTCATCATCACCTGTGACCCGGAAACACTCCGGAGTTATTATAACTTATTGATTTTAAACAATATTAAATACTTCTCCGCCTGATGGCGCAGCGCTATTTCTTTTTGAATTTGGCCGCCAGCGCCTCGGAACCGCGCGCCAGCATCACCAGATCCGAACCCACGGCGACAAACAGATAACCCATGTCGAGACAGCGCTGGCCGTCAGCTTCACCCACGAGTATCCCCGGCGCCTTGCCGGCCTTGGTAATGCGCTTGGCGGCGTCTTCCATCACCTTCCACACTTCCGGATGCTGCCAGTTGCCGAGATGGCCCATGTCGGCGGCGAGATCATTCGGGCCGATGAAGACACCATCGACACCTTCGACTGCGGCAATGGATTCGATCTGTTTCATCGCCGCCTGCGTCTCCACCTGCACCAGCACGCAGGTCTCGTCATGCACGCGCTTGAAATAATCCTTCACGCGGCCGTAACGGTTGGCACGCGTACAGCCTGATACACCGCGCACACCCTGTGGCGGATACCGCGTGGCCGCGACCGCGCGTTTCGCTTCGTCGACGTTCTGCACATACGGCAGCAGCAGTGTGCGCGCGCCAACGTCGAGGTAACGCTTGATCAGCACCGTGTCGTTCCACGCCGGGCGCACGATGCCTTCGGTCGTCGTGCCCGCGAGCAGCGCATCGAGCTGGTTCTGCACGATCGGCAGTTCGTTGGGTGAATGTTCGGTGTCGAGCAGCACCCAGTCGAAGCCGGCATCGGCCAGCACTTCAGCAGAAATCGCACTGCACATGCTCGACCAGATGCCGACCTGCGGCTTGCCGGCCTTGATGGCTTTCTTGAATTGATTGACGGGTAAATCCATGGTTGTGCTCCCTGTACGTAAATCGTCTGTTTAATGAACCACTTCCGGATCCGGTGTCGGTTTGCCGTGATGCAGCACATCCAGATCACAGCCCTTGTTGGCCTGCGTGATGTGCTGCGAGTAGATCGCACCATAGCCGCGGGTGTAATGCGGCTCGGGTTGTTTCCACTCGGCTTTGCGTTTCGCCAGCTCCTCGGCACTGACCTTCAGTTCCAGCTTGCGCGCGTCAACATCGAGTTCGATCAGATCGCCGTCACGCACCAGCGCCAGCGGCCCGCCGATAAAGGCCTCGGGCGCCACATGCAACACGCAGGCGCCGTACGAAGTGCCGCTCATGCGCGCATCCGAAATCCGCACCATGTCGCGCACACCCTTTTGCAGCAGCTTTTTCGGAATCGGCAACTGGCCCCACTCCGGCATGCCGGGCCCGCCCTGCGGCCCCGCGTTCTGCAGCACCAGCACCGAGTTTTCGTCAACCTTCAGGTTCTCGTCGTCGACGCGCGCATACAGGTCATCGTAATTCTTGAATACGACTGCGGGGCCCGTATGTTTCAGCAAATGCGGCTCGGCCGCGGTCGGCTTGATCACCGCACCGTCGGGCGCGAGGTTGCCGCGCAGCACCGCGAGCCCGCCGCTCGCCGACAGCGGATTGTCGCGCCGGCGGATCACGTCGTCGTTGTAGATTTTCGCACCCTCGAGGTTCTCGCCCAGTGTGCGACCGTTGACCGTGGCGCAATCAAGATTGAGCAGATCCTTCAGCTCCGCCATCATCGCGCGCAAGCCGCCGGCGTAATAAAAATCTTCCATCAGGTATTTCTGTCCCGCGGGCCGGATATTCGCCAGCACCGGTGTTTGCCGTGCCAACTCGTCAAAACGGTCGAGTTTCAGATCAACGCCCGCACGACCCGCCATCGCCACCAGATGGATCAGCGCGTTGGTTGATCCCGACAGCGCATGCACTACGGTAATTGCATTGTCGAACGCTTTCGCCGTCAGGATATCAGCGGGCTTGAGGTCCTCCCACACCATCTCGACGATGCGCCGGCCGCTGGCTGTCGCCATGCGCGGATGGTTGGCGTCGGGTGCGGGGATCGATGCCGCACCGGGCAATGTCAGGCCCAGCGTCTCGGCCACCGAGGTCATCGTCGAGGCCGTGCCCATGGTCATGCAGTGGCCATATGAACGCGCAATACCGGCTTCCACTTCATCCCATTCGTGCTCGGTGATGTTGCCGGCACGCAGCTCCGCCCAGTATTTCCACGAATCGCTGCCCGACCCCAGCGGCTCACCGTGCCAGTTGCCGCGCAGCATCGGCCCCGCGGGCATATACAGAAACGGCAGCCCCATCGACGTCGCGCCCATGACCAGGGCCGGCGTGGTTTTGTCGCAGCCGCCCATCAGCACCGCGCCATCCACCGGATAACCGCGCAGCAGTTCTTCGGTTTCCATCGCCAGCATGTTGCGATAGAGCATGGTCGAGGGTTTCTGGAACGGCTCGGCCAGCGCGATCGCCGGCATCTCCAGCGGGAAACCACCGGCCTGCCACACGCCGCGCTTCACTTCCTCGGCACGGGTGCGGAAATGCGCATGACAGGGATTGATGTCGCTCCAGGTGTTGATGATTGCGATCACCGGCTTGCCGGCGAAATCTTCGATCGCGTAACCCATCTGCAGCGCACGCGACCGGTGAGTAAACGAGCGCAGACCCCGCGTACCAAACCAGCGATGACTGCGCAGTTCTTCCGGACGCTTTTTCTGGCGCGCCATCGGGAATCCTCCTGTAAGGTCTGGAACCGTCTGCGGGAGACGGGCTTTATTGCTTTCGGCTTATTCTAACCGAGCCATCGCCAGCCCCATGCGCTAGACTTTGGCTCTCACCGTCCCCAAAACCACATCATGGACAGCCGTGCCAATGGACACCATTACCAAGCCCGACACTCTCGCCCATAACGTCAAACGGCTGTCGCATCTCGATCTGCCCGGCGCCGGCCAGGTTTATATCGAAGGTACTCACGCCTATGTCGGCCACATCCCGAACAAGCAGCAGCTCGGCACCAGCATCCTCGATGTATCCGACGCAAAGAACCCGCGCATCGTCGCGCAGATCAACGTCGCCGATCCGGAGTCACACAGCCACAAGGCGCGCGTCATCGGTGATCTGATGATCATCAACAGCGAACGCAACATGACCGCCATCGGCCGCAAGGCTGACGAATTGCCCAAATTGCGCACGCGCCTGAAGGCTGAACTTGGCCGCGACGCGACCCATGCCGAGCTCGCCGCACGACTCGGTGTATCTGTCGCCGACATCCCCGCAGTTGAAGAGGCCGAACGCAAACCGTACGAACGCGGCGGCTTCAGCCTGTATGACGTGTCCGACAAGGCCAAACCGAAACTGATCGCCTTCCAGAAAACCTGGGGCCGCGGCGTGCACCGCTTCGACATGGATGAAAACTACGCCTACATCTCCACCGAGATGGAAGGCTACATCGGCAACATCCTCGTCACCTACGACATCCGCAATCCGGCGAAACCCGAGGAAGTGTCGCGCTGGTGGATGCCTGGCCAGCACATCGCCGGCGGCGAAAAACCGACGTGGTCCGGTCGCCAGCATCGTCTGCACCACACGCTCAGGTTCGGCAATGAACTGTGGGCCGGCTGCTGGCATGGTGGGGTGCGCGTGGTCGACGTCACCGATATCAAGAATCCGAAGACCACCGGCGCCTATAACTACCACCCGCCGTATCCGGAACCCACGCACACCTTCATGCCGGTGCTGAAAAAGCTCGACGGCAAGCGCATCGCCGTGGCCATCGACGAGGAAGACCACGCCCACGACGCCGCGGAAATGGCCCGCCGCCGCGGCCGGCCCCACGGCTGCCTGTGGGTGTTCGACGTCTCCGATCTGGCCAACATCAAGCCGCTGTCGCTGTTCGAAGTCAGCGAGCTCGACAGTCCGTGGAGCCGCACCGCACCCGGCCGCTTCGGCGCGCACCAGTTCCAGGAACACTGGAAGGGTGGCGACACCCTGCTCTACTGCGCCTGGTTTGCGGGCGGGCTCCGCATCGTCGACGTCGCTGATCCGGCCGCACCGCAGGAAGTCGGCTGGTACGTACCCGAGCCCTGCGGCGGGAGAACCTGTCCGCAGACCAACGACACCGATGTCGATGACCGCGGCCTGATTTACCTCGTCGACCGCTACTGCGGCTTTGACATACTGGAGTTCAACCGCAAATGACCGCTGCCGCCAATGAATTCCGGGTGATGACGTCGGGGGCATTCACCGCCGCCTACAAGGCGCTGATCCCGCAACTGGAAAAACTGACCGGCAAGACCGTCGTCACCGTCACCACCTCCATCGGCACCGGCGACACCTCGATCCCGAATCGGCTCAAACGCGGCGAAGTCGCCGACATCGTGATCGTCGCTGACGGCGTGCTGCAACAGTTCATCGCCGACGGCCTGGTACTCGCCGAGGGTGCGACCACGATCGCGCGCTCGATGATGGGCTTTGCGGTGCGCGCGGGTGCGCCGGATCCCGCCGTACGCAGCGCCGACGATCTGCGACGCGCACTGCTCGCCGCGAAGGCCATCGGCTACTCGGCCAGCGAAAGCGGCAAGTACTTCACCACCGAAATGGTGCAGCGCCTCGGCATCGCCGATGAAGTGCTGCCCAAAAGCCGGCTGATCGGCGGCGGCGAGCGCGTCGGCACCGTCATCGCGCGCGGTGAACTCGATTTCGGATTCCAGCAGATCAGCGAACTGCTGCCGGTGCAGGGTATCGCCCACATCACGCCGCTGCCGCCGGAACTGCAGAAAGTATCGAACTTCACCGCGGGCGTGGGTGCTAATTCGCCGGACCCGGCCAGCGCACGCGCGGCGATCGCCTTGCTGGCATCAGCAGCGGCAAAAAAAGCCATTACCGACAGCGGACTGGAACCGGTCGTTAATCCTCAGTCGTGATGTTGCACGGCGCGTCATGCGCCTATCGTGCACCGTCATTCGTTTGCACACCGGCACCATGCGTGATAAGCATTAGGCAGCACGCACTGGCATCGGTAGACTGAACTGCACAGTGCCGCATTCCCGACATTACAAATCACTACTGCGGGCCACCTGACCCGCGAGGAGACCCACCATGCATCTCGCCCGATTCCCCCGCATTGCCCTCGGCCACTTCCCGACCCCGCTCGAAAAAATGCCACGTCTGTCCGCCGCCCTTGGCGGACCCACGCTCTACATCAAACGCGACGACTGCACCGGCCTTGCGACCGGCGGCAACAAGACCCGCAAGCTGGAGTTCCTGGTCGCGGACGCAATCAAACAGGGTGCCGACATGCTGATCACCCAGGGCGCGACGCAATCCAACCACGTCCGCCAGACGGCGGCGGCGGCGATACTGGTCGGCATGAAATGCCGCGCGCTGCTCGAACGCCGCGTCACCACCATGCCCGCCAGTTATGAAAGCACCGGTAACGTGTTGCTCGACGACATCCTCGACTGCCCGTACGAGTTCCGCCCCGGCGGAGTGGACATGAACAAGGAAGGCATGGCGCTGACCGAGAAACTGCGTGCCGCAGGCGGCAAACCGTATTTCATTCCGGGCGGCGGCTCGAATCCTATTGGCGCGCTCGGTTACGCCAGCTGCGTTCAGGAACTGACTTACCAGGCCGACCAGCAGAACCTGCGTATCCACCGCATCGTCCACGCCACCGGCAGCGCCGGCACGCAGGCCGGACTGGTCGCAGGCCTGCATGCACTCAACGCACCGATTGAAGTCATCGGCGTCAGCGTGCGCGCGAAGCGTGAAACACAGATCGACAACGTGCACCGCCTGGCGGCACAGACCTCCGAACTGCTGGGTGCGCGCGGCGACCTGCCGCGCAACCTGATCCAAGTGATCGACGACCATGTCGGTGCCGGCTACGGCCAGGCCAGCGAAGACGGCATCGCCGCGATCCGTATGCTCGCGCGCACCGAAAGCATACTGCTGGACCCCGTGTACTCGGCCAAGGGCATGGCCGGACTGATTGCGATGGTGCGTGCCGGAAAATTCAAAAAGGACGAGAACATCGTGTTCCTGCATACCGGCGGCGCATCTGCGCTGTATGCCTACGAGTCGTTGCTGGCAGCGCCGCGGCAGAAAGACGGCGGCACAGCCGCAGCCGCTCGCTGATACCGGCGGTTTCAGCGATCACAGGAAAATCCTCAGGATATTTCTGGCGCGGGGGCCGCTCGGCCGATCACCAGTTCACTATCCGAGCCGTTGTGTGTATCGTGCTGCCTTTGATTTCCGGCGGAGAACGGCGTGAGTCCGAAATTGGGCGTCTTGGGAGGCATGGGGCCGATGGCCACCGTCGATTTCCTGCACAAGCTGGTGGACCGCACGCCTGCAAGGGCCGACCACGAGCACATCCCCACCATCACGCATTCGGTGCCGCAGCTTCCGGACCGCATGCAGGCGATTTTCGAGGGCGGCGCCTCCCCGCTTCCCAGTCTCATTGAAGCCATAGAAACGCTGCAGGCTGCGGGTGCGGTGTGCATCGCCATGCCCTGCAATACCGCGCACTACTGGTACGACGAGTTTGCACCCGCAGCGAAAGTGCCGTTCCTGCATATCGCCGATGCCGCGATGGCCGCCCTCAGGGACGGCGATGCATCGGGGATCCGCCTTGGACTGATGGGCACGCGCGGCACGTTGAAGGCAGGTTTTTTTCAGCAACGTTTTTCGTCGCGCGGGTTCGATTGCGTGGTCACATCCGCCGCCGATCAGGAACAACTGGTCGATCCCGCGATCACGGCAATCAAGGCCAATGAGCTCGATCGCGCCACACCGCTGCTCGAACGTGCCGCGGAATCGCTGCTGGGCCGGGGCGCAACCACTGTGGTCCTGGCGTGCACCGAAATCCCCGTAGTGCTGCACCGGTTCCAGCCGGCGCTGCAGGCGCGCTGCATCGATGTCACCGTTGCGCTGGCCGATGCCTGCATCGCCTGGTGGCAGGCGAATCACAAGACAGCCTGAAAACCGGTCCCTGCCCGGTCATTGCTCTTTGGCGATGATTTTCGCCGTGGTCTTCAGGATACTGATGAACTGCCGCGCCGCAGGCGACAGGTAAGCGTCCTTGCGGTAGAACACGCCGACGCTGCGTTTGACGTTGAACCCCCTGATCGGCAGCTCGACCACGCGATGGCGTGCCTTGATCTGCTTGAGCAGCCGTTTTGACGACGTACCAAGCAGCTCGGTATTGGCGACCAGCTGGTCGCGGAAGGTCAGTGAACTGGTCTGCACCACGTAGCGCAGAGGTTTTCTGCCACGGTCCTGCAGCGCCAGGCTCAGCAGCGGCAACGCCGGCGCGCTGAATGCGGTAGCCGTCCAGCGCTCATCCTCGAGATCATCGAGTGTGACCTGCCGGCGTTTCGCCAGCCGGTGGCCGGCCGCTGCAAACACCACGATGGTGTCGTCGAGCAGGTGTTCCTGCACGATGTCCGGGTGCGGGGGCGACTGCATCACATTTAGACCCAGGTCCAGCCGCCCTTCGCGGATGGCGGCGAGGGCCGCGTCGCTGGATTCAACAGATACGCTCAACGTCACATTCGGTGCGGATTTGAGCAGCGTGCAGCAGGCCGGGCCGAGCAGGCTGTCGATCAGGCCCGCGTGGGCGCCGATGCGCAGGTTCCCGGCGCGACCCTCGCTCAGGTCCGCTATCTCGCGCATCACGTCTTCGCGGGTCTGCCGCAGCCGGCGCACCTGCGACAGCAGCACCTGCCCGACATCGGTGAGCTCGATGCCTTTCGGCGTACGCTTGCACAGCTTTGCGTTCATCGACTGTTCCAGCCGGCGCAGGCTCACGCTCAGCGCGGGCTGGCTCAGGCCCAGCGCTTCGGCCGCGCGGCCGACGTGCCCGTGTTCGGCCAGCACGGCGAAGTATTCGATGTCACGGAAATTCATTTGATAAACCATATTTATGGAAAATGCATTAATGCATGATTGCGTATATCAGAATGGGGTGTCAACATCGGTACACTGGCTGGCGTTGCCGCATCAGCCGCCATGCCTACAGATCACCTGACCGCCGCAGGCCCCGACCGCAGCGCAAATCCGATGGAGTCCGCATGACTGTGAAACGCCCCAACATCATTCTGATCACGTCCGACCAGCAGCGCGCCGACTGCAACGGCTTCGAGAATCCGCACATCAAGACACCGCACCTCGACTGGCTGGCGCGCGACGGCACACGCTTCAATGCGTGCATGACGCCCAACCTCGTGTGCCAGCCTTCGCGCGCGTCCATCCTCACCGGCCTGCTGCCGCTGACCCACGGCGTGTGGGACAACGGTGTCGATCTCGATCCGAAGGTCGGCGCACAGGGTTTTGCCGGCACGCTGGCAAAAGCGGGCTACCGCAGTGCGTTCATTGGCAAGGCGCATTTCGCGACCAAGGCC
The DNA here is from genome assembly GCA_029883965.1 of Betaproteobacteria bacterium. GTDB lineage: Bacteria > Pseudomonadota > Gammaproteobacteria > Burkholderiales > SG8-41. The sequence goes on along the minus strand of JAOUIN010000011.1, from coordinate 8,729 downwards.
ACCTTCGCGCCTACCGGCACGCCGGAGTGCAACAAAAGCCAGGCCAAATACGGTCCGGACTGGTACGGCCCGTACATGGGCTTCGAATATTGTGAACTCACCGTACTCGGCCACACCCATCGCACGCGCCCGCTCGACCGCCCGCCGATGGGCCATTACGAGCGCTGGTTCGTTTCGCGCGGTAAGAATGAAGAAGGCTACAAGCTGTGGGCCCAGTCGTCGCGCCCCGATACCGGTGCCGCGCAAACCTGGAACTCGGCCTTGCCCGTGGCCTGGCACAGCAGCACGTGGACGGCCGACCGCACCATCGACCTCCTGACCCATCACGATAAAAAGAAACCGCTGGCGATGTGGGTGTCGTTTCCCGATCCGCACCACCCCTTCGACTGCCCGGAGCCGTGGAGTCAGCTCTACGACCCGAAGAGTATCGTTCTGCCCGAACACCGCACGATGGATCTCGAACGCCGGCCGTGGTGGCACAAGGCCCAGCTCGAAGGCGTGCCGCAGTTGGCTGACCCGGAAATGCGCAAGTTCCGCGCCGAAGGATCGCGCGTGCCGGTGCAGACCGACGCCCAGCTTGCGGACATGACCTCCAACTACTACGGCATGATTTCGCTGATCGACCACAACGTCGGCCGCATTCTCAGCGCGCTCGATGATCTCGGTTATGCCGAGGACACGCTGATCGTCTACAGCACCGATCATGGCGACATGCTCGGCAACCACGGCCTCTATCTCAAAGGCCCGACACCGTACGAAGACCTGATGCGCGTGACCATGGTCGCGCGCGGTCCCGGCGTGAAAGCCGGCCAGGTGGTGACCGAACCCGTATCCACGCTGGATCTCGCGGCAACCTTCTACGATGCCGCCGGGGTGAAGTCACCCAACGAACTGCAGGGCCGCAGCCTGAAGGATCTGCTCGCGGGCAAGTCCGCGCCGCGCGACGCCGCGTACAGCGAATGGCATGTGCATCCGTCGCGCTGCGGCGTCGGCCTGCAGTTGCGCACGGTGCGCACCAAAGACTGGAAATGCACGTTTGAACTCGGTTCGGGCGCGGGTGAGATGTACATGCTCAAGGACGATCCGAAGGAGATGGACAACCTGTTCGACGATCCGGGTTACGCGAAAGTAAAAAAGGAAATGCACGACCTGATGCTCGCGCGTCCCGGCAAGGTGCAGGACAAGCTGGCGGAGCCCATCGGCATGGCTTAAGGTTATACGGGCTGTGCTGTGCAGGATAAATCAACGCAGCATTCATCACGAGGAGAACACCAATGAAACGAATCATTATTGGCATACTGGCACTCAGCTTTTGCACGACGGCCTTTGCGCAGAACTGGCCTGACCGGCCGATCCGCGTGCTGGTGGGATTCGCGCCCGGCGGCACCTCCGACCTGTCGGCGCGCCTGCCGGCCGACCTTGTGTCCAAGGAACTCGGTCAGAACGTCATCGTCGAAAACCGGCCCGGCGGTTCGGGCAGCATTGCCATCGAGGCGCTGATGCGGAGCTCGGCTGACGGCTACACCCTGGTCTCGGGTTCCGATTCGTCGTTCTACCAGCCGGTCATCAATCCGAAACTGCCCTACCGTGCCGACCGGGATCTCGCGCCGATCGCCATCCTCGTCAACCAGCCGATCATCATCGCGGTGCACCCGGCGCCCGGCTGGAAAAACATCAAGGACATGCTGAATGCCGCCAAGGCACAGCCCGGCACAGTGCCTTATGCGATTTCATCTCCGACGGGCACACAGGCACTGGCCGCACTGCTGTTTTTCCGGCTGGCCAAAGCGAATCTGACTGCAGTGCCGTACAAGGGCGGCGGCCAGGCCATCGTCGATCTGATCAGCGGCAATGTGCCGATCGCCGTGCTCGGGTCGGGTCCGATCGTGCCGCAGGCCAAGGCCGGCCGCATCAAAATGCTGGCAGTCACCTCAGGCAAACGGTCCAAGGCATTGCCCGAAGTGCCCACGCTCGCGGAGCTGGGTTACCCTGAAATCGACATCGTCCAGTGGTTCGGCGTCATGGGCAAAGCCGGCACACCGCCCGAGATTATCAACCGCCTGTCCGCAGCCTATAACAAGGCGCTCGACGAACCGACCGTTGAAAAGCGCCTGTTTAATGTCGCCGCTGAAACGGCCGGCGGCACGCCCGAAGACATGGCAAAGCGCATGAAAATCGAAATGGCCATCTGGGCGAAAGCCGCCAAAGAAGCCGGCATGGGGAAAAGATGAGCAACGGTTCAAAACCCAACATCGTACTGATACTCGCCGACAATCTCGGCTGGGGTGAACTCGGTTGTTATAACGGCGGCCTGGTGCGCGGTGCGCCGACGCCGCGCATCGATAAACTCGCGACTGAGGGATTGAAATTTCTCAACTTCAACGTCGAGAGCGATTGCGTACCCACACGCTCGGCGCTGATGACCGGCCGCATGCCGATCCGCACCGGTGCGATGCAGTCGGTGCCGGCCGGTCTGCCGCAGGGCCTGATTCCGTGGGAAGTCACGTTGGCGCAGTTGCTCTCCGGAGCTGGCTATTCAACAGGGATGTATGGCAAGTGGCATCTGGGCGACCGCGAAGGACGTTACCCCAAGGATCGCGGCTTCGATGAGTGGTGGGGTATCCCGCGCACCACCAACGAAAGCATGTTCACCAGCACGCCGGGCTATGACTCCAGCATTGTCAGCCTGCCCTACGTGATGGAAGGCCGCAAGGGTGAGCCGGCGCGCAACGTCGAACTCTACGATATCGAGATGCGCCGGCGCATCGATTCCGAGCTGATCACGCGCACCAACGAATTCATGCGCCGGCAGGTCAAGGCCAAGAAACCGTTTTTTGCCTATGTGCCGCTGACGCAAGTGCATTTTCCGACGCTGCCGCACCGTGATTTCGCCGGCAAGACCGGCGCCGGCGACTTTGCCGATTCGATGGTCGAGATGGACTTCCGCGTCGGCCAGGTGATCGATGAAATCGAAAAGCTGGGCATCGCCGATAACACGATACTGTTTTTCGGCAGCGACAACGGACCGGAATTCCGCAAACCCTGGCGCGGCACGGCCGGCATGTGGCGCGGGACTTACCATACGTCGATGGAAGGTTCGCTCAGAGTGCCGTTCATGATGCGCTGGCCAGGCAGGATCACGCCGGGTCGCATCTCCAATGAAATCGTGCACATCACGGATCTGTACACGACGCTGGCGCGCATCGGCGGCGCCGAGATCCCCAAAGATCGTCCGATCGACGGCGTCGACCAGCTCGATTTTTTTCTCGGCAAGCAGGAAAATTCCAACCGTGAGGGTTTCGTCTTCTACATCAAGCAGGAAATGCGCGCTGCGAAATGGCGCGACTGGAAAATGCATTTCGTATGGGAGCCGGAACCGAACACCGGCCCGATCCACCTCGAAACGCCGTGGATATTCAATGTCACGCGCGACCCCAAGGAAGAAACCGAGGCCACCATGGACGGCAACTGGGTGCGCGGCCCATTCCGGCGCCTGATCGACAGTTTCCAGGAAAGTCTCAAGCGCAATCCGCCGATTCCGCCGGGCGCGCCGGACGACTACGTGCCGGTCAGCCGCTAGCCCGGAGCACCACAAATAAACAAAGGCAGCCGCGGCTGCCTTTGTTTATTCCTGCAGCAACGGCATCACAGCCGGTTTCCGATCACCCCGCCGAGGATGGCCCGATCAGGGTCGTGACGCCGCGGTTACATTTCCGCTACACGTGCAGGTCCCTATTCAATCCCCGCCGCAACAAACAGCGGCTTGCCCGCCGGCCCGCCGAGGAACTTGACCAGCGCCTGTGCCGCATCCTTCTGCGTGCCGGCGCTCATGGGCACCGCGATATAGGACGTGTAATTCTGCACATCCGGCGGCAGCGGCCCGACGAGTATCAGCCCGTGATCTTTCTCCAGCAGGATCTCGGTGATCGGCCCGAATGCGACTTCTTTGCCCTTGCCCTTGAGCGCGTGTTTCATGACTTCCGCGCCGGTGGCGTAACGCGTGGTCTTGGGTTCGACCTGCTCCCACACGCCCATTTTTTTCAGCAGGTTCTCGAAGTAGATGCCGGTGGACGCGCGATTGAACACCACGGACTCGGCCTCGAGCACGGCCTTCTTGATGTCATCACCCGTGGCGATCGCCGGCACCGGCGCGCCGGGGCGCACCGCAACGCCGGAACCGACGCGGCCGATGTCGACGCCGCCCGCTTCGACCTTGCCCGCAGCCGCAAATTCCTTCACTGCCGCCGGCGGTGCCACGATCACGTCAAAGGTATCGCCCGCGGCCACGCGCTTGCGCATCTGCGGCGTGGTATTGAACGTGATTTTCACCTTGTGGCCGGACTCTTTTTCGAATGCCGCCACGGCGGCCTTCAGCCCGGGCTCGACTGCGCCACCGCTGATGACCGTGATTTCCGCTGCATGCGCCATGCCCAATCCCAAAAAAAGGCCCGCAAGGGCCACGATACCGTTTTTCATCCTGGTCTCCAAAAAAGTCAGCGCTACGAAATACCGGTTTCAGCAAAAATATTCTTTGCCTCGGCGGAGGCGAATAACTGCGCCAGTGCAGTCGCGGCGGCCGGGGCACCGGCCATTGCCGCCGCATCGTAGCTGGTCATGTTCTGGATGTCGTCGGGCAGCGGTGCAGCCAGTTTGACCTTGCAGCCTTTGTCCATCATCACCATCAGTTCCGAAATCTGCGCGAGGCCGACAGCCTGGGCCGGATGGGCGGCAACATATTCCATGATCGCGGATCCGGTATTGACGACCACGATCTTCTCACCCAGCTGTGCCGTCAGACCGAGTTTGTTCAGCAGTTTTTCCGAATAAATACCGCTGGATGCCTCGTTGCGTACGACATGGCTCGCCCCGAGCAGCAGCTTCTTGAAGGACTCCGTATCGCTAATCGACGGCATGGTCGCGTCGGCATGGATGACCACGCCCATGCGTGAGCGGCCGATGTAGCCGCGGCTGGCCGCAACAATTTTTCCCTGCGCGGCGATTTCATCCAGCACCGCCGGGGTTGCGACGATCACATCTGCGGTTTCTCCGGCAGCGACGCGCCTGCGCAGCTCCGGCACCGGCGTGAATTCGATGGCCACTTTGGCACCGGTTTCCTGTTCAAAAGCAGCGGCAATGCGCGCGACACCGCGTTTAACCGCGCCGGCGCTGAGTATTTTCAAAGTAGTCATCGTGAGTGGACCGTCAGTCGATGCCGGTGGCCGCCATGGCTGCGCGTGCCGCCGGCAATTCAAGATAGGCGGCAAACTCTGCAGCGGCTGCGGCATTGGCGCTCGCGGTCGTTACCGCCGCGTCGTAAGCCGTAATGCTTTGCAGTTCATCGGGCAGGGGCCCGGCCAGCGCAATGGCTACGCCCTTGTCGACCAGTTCGCGGATTTCCGGCAACTGCCCGGCGCCCAGCAGGTTCTGTGCTGACGATGCCACATGATCCATGACTTTGACGGTGTCCGGCTGCTTTACCGCCTTGTCGGCGCTGAACCCCTGCTTCTCGAGCAGCTTCACGACATAATTGCCGCTGGACGCGACATTCACGACAACCGCATCCGCCGCAGCAACAGCCTGCTTGAATGCTGCAACGGTTGTCAGGTCCGGTGCCGCCGCCCCCTTGCGCAGCGCCAGACCCATACGCGACCGTCCCAGCGTAACGCGCGTATCCGCGGAGACCCTCCCCTGCGCGACAAACTCTTCCATGGCGGACTGCGGCACGACCGCGACGTCTACCGCCTCACCGGCAAGGACACGTTCGCGCACCGTCGGCGCGCCGGTAAATTCCACATTCACCCGGTGTCCGGTCCCCTGTTCGAACTGCGCGGCGATCTGCGTCACACCGCGCTTGACCGGGCCCGCGCCGAGTATTTTTATTTCAGCCAAAACGATGTCCTTTTTAAATCACGATCAATCGACGCGCGCGCCCGAATCCTTGATCACTTTTGCCCATTTCGGAATCTCGGACTTGATATGCGCGGCGAATTTCTCCGCGGTGCCGCCCTGGATGATGGCGCCCTGCCCTTCGAGAAACTTGCTGACCTGCGGATCCTTGAGCACCGCATTGACCTCGGTGTTGAGCCGGGTCCTGATCGGGGCCGGAGTGCCGGCCACCGCGACCAGGCCGTGCCAGGTCGACGCCTCAAATCCCGGCACGCCGGATTCGGCCACCGTCGGCAGGTTCGGCATGGTGTTCATGCGCGTTGCCGTCGTCACCGCCAGCGGACGCAGCCGGTTGGCATCGAGATGGGCCTTGACCGACAGCGCCGTTGCGAAAATGACCTGGCTGCGTCCCGCCAGCACATCGGTCAGCGCCGGCGCGGCGCCTTTGAATGGAATATGCAGCATGTCGGTTTTGGTCATGCTTTTGAACAGCTCGGCTGCAAGATGCGCCGCGGCACCGTTGCCCGACGACGCGTAATTGATCTGCCCGGGTTTTGATTTCAGATAGGCCACGAGCTCTTTGACATTTTTCGCAGGCACCGACGGATGCACCACCAGGATATTCGGCTGCGACGCCACCCACACCACCGGCACCAGGTCCTTCGCGGGATTGAATGTCATTTTCTTGTACAGCGATGCATTGGCCGCCAGCACACTGTTGTTTGCAATCATCAGCGTATGTCCGTCGGCAGGGCTGGTCGCAACGATTTCGCCGGCGACATTGCCGCCTGCGCCTGGACGGTTGTCAAACACAAACGGCTGGCCCATGCGCTCGGACAGCTTGCCCCCGATCAGCCGCGACAGGATGTCGCTGGGTCCGCCGGGCGAGAAGGCGATGACCATGCGTACTGACTTGCTCGGATAGTCCGCAGCATGAACTGCGGGCGACAACGCGAGTATTGCTATCGCGACCACGGCAATCATTGTTCGACTCATGACATCCTCCCTTGGTTTTCTTGGCGAAATCTGCAGCCTCATTACCGGCCCGCAAGCTTAACAACGGGATGCTGTGGTGACAATGCAATTCACCTGCCGTTTGGGTGCTGACAGGCGCGGTGTTATCCTATGTGGACTGATCAAGCACCATGCCGTTCGCCGCGGCACCGGTGCATTCATTCATTAATTACACTCTTCTTCCAACGATTCTGCCGCAAGGAACAACGCCATGAGCAATCAACAGCGCATCAAGGGCGTGCTCGCCCCTGTAGTCACGCCATTCGACAAGGATCTCAACCCGGACGCCCCGCGCTTCATCGCGCACTGCAAATGGCTGATCTCGCAGGGCTCCGGACTGGCCGCATTCGGCACCAACAGCGAAGCGAATTCGCTGTCGTTCAACGAGCGCATTGCGCTGCTCGATGCGCTGCTGGCGTCGGGCGTGGATCCCGCGCGCATGATGCCCGGCACCGGTTGCTGCGCACTGACGGACTCGGTGCGCCTGACGGAACATGCGGTCAAGGCGGGCTGCGCCGGCGTGCTGATGCTGCCGCCGTTCTATTACAAAGGCGTCAGTGACGAGGGCCTTTACCGCAATTATTCTGAAATCATCGAGCGCGTTGGTGATGACCGCCTGCGCATTTACCTGTATCACATCCCGCCGGTCGCTGTGGTTGGCATCACGCCCAAGCTGGTCGAACGGCTGATGAAGAAATACCCGACAGCCATCGCCGGCATGAAGGACAGCTCCGGCGACTGGAAAAACACCAAGGTATTTCTCGACAACTTTGCCAAGAGCGGCTTCGACATGTTCGTCGGCAGCGAGTCATTCCTGCTCGCCAACATGCAGAACGGCGGCGCCGGCTGCATCTCGGCCACGGCGAACGTCAATCCCGCCGCCATCGACAAGCTCTACCGCGAATGGCAGAACCCGGATGCCGAGGCACAGCAGAAGGCGCTCGACGTCGCCCGCAACACCTTTGGCAAGAAGTATCTGATGATCGCCGCGCTCAAGGCCGGCGTCGCGCACTACAGTGGCGACGCCCAGTGGGCGACCGTGCGGCCGCCGCTGCTCGAACTGACCAAGGATGAAATGGCCTCGCTGACCGCAGAATTGCAGGCGATCGACTTCGACATGCCGGGGCTGAAGGAAGCACAGTCGTAAACGGGATAAAATACTTTAAAAATCAACAACTTATATAAACTCATCGTCACATGTCCGTAAACACCCCAACCGCCTCGGCCCCGTTGTGCGCAGGCCCCGACTTTCAGCCGCGCGCACCGAAACTGCAGATGCCGGCGCTGGCCTGCGACACCCATGCCCACGTGCTCGGTCCTGCCGCGCGCTATGACTACTCGCCGGCACGCGTCTACACGCCACCGGATTGCCTGATGAACGACTACCGGCACATGCTCGACACGCTCGGTGTTACACGCGCCGTACTGGTGCAGCCCAGCGTCTACGGCACCGACAACGCGGCAATGCTGGACGCGATGAAAACCGATCCGCAGCGTCTGCGCGGCGTGGCTGTGGTGGATCCGGCCATCGCCGATTCTGAGTTGAAGTCCATGCATGCCGCCGGAGTACGCGGCGTGCGCGTCAACATTGTCGACGTCAAGGATCGCAAACCGGGCACGCTGCCGCTGGACGTACTGCGGCGGCTGGCGGCACGCATCGCGCCCATGGGCTGGCACATGGAATTCCTGATGCACGCCGATGAATTTCCGGACATGGATCAGAGCTTCGCGGATTTCCCGGTACCCATCGTGCTCGGGCACCTGGGCTATATGAAAACATCCCTCGGACTGAAGGCGCCGGGTTTCCAGGCGCTGTTGCGGCTGATGCA
>JAOUIN010000146.1 GCA_029883965.1 Betaproteobacteria bacterium | reverse complement strand
CACACCAGATTCACGCTGCCCTGCGCCAGCGGCAGGCATTCCAGATCGCCGCATAACGCGGCGGGCGCCCTTCTCAGCACACGCTGATGCCAGGGTATCGCTGCCCGCGCCTGTCGCAGCATGCCCGGTGCCAGATCGAGCGCGATAATCTGCGTTCCCGGATAACGCTGCGCAAGCCCGCGCCACGCATTGCCCGTGCCGCTGCCGGCATCGAGGATGCGCGCCGGCTGATGACGAATGAAATCCAGGCGTTCCAGGCTGCGCCTGCACACTTCGTGCTGCAGCACAGCCGCAGCATCGTACGTAGTCGCCGCGCAGTCAAACGAACGCCGTACCGCTCGCTTGTCGATTGCGGGTCTATCGCTCATTGCAAAAAGCAGTCATCAGACTGCACACCGCCTGCGGCGCGGAAATGAAAGGTGCATGCGCAGCGCCGGCGATCATTTCCAGGCGGCCATGCGGAAGACCGGATGCGAGATACGCACCAGCCGCCGGCGGTGCGAGCTGATCGCGGTCCCCGTGCAATATCAGCGCCGGCTGCATGACTTCCGCCAGAGTCGTGCGCAGATCCGTGCTCTGCAGCCACAGCAGCGTCTGCGCCAGCACTTCGCGGCCCGGCAACGGTCGTGCGGCCAGTGCGTCATCCAGTTGTCGCGCAACGGCGCGCGCCTCTGCGTCACCGCGCGTTTCCAGCAGCAGGAACCGTCGCAGCGTTCTTGCGGCATCCGCCGTCAGATCGGTCGCGAATTGCGCAAAGACTTCTTCAGCGACCCCATGCGGCCAATCGGGTGCGCTGACAAAGCATGGCGTCGTGCCGATCAGAACCAGACGTTCAACCTGCTGCGGATGGCGACGCGCCCACGCCAGCGCCAGCTGCCCGCCCAGTGACCAGCCGGCAACCGTGCAGCGCGCCGGCGCGGCCCCCGCAATTTGGTCGACCAGCACATCAATGTCATAAGGCTCGACCATCGGTGAGTGGCCGTGTCCGGGCAGGTCGGGCGCCAGCGCACCAACGCTGCCGCCCAGTCTCGTAACCAGATCCGCCCATACGCCGCCGTGCATGCCCCAGCCGTGCAGCAACACCACCGGCAGCGTTTCCGCACGCGGTGCTGCGGCGCTCATGCCGAGTTCGACAGTGCGGTAATCAGGCGCGTCACATCGCCGGCATCATGATCGGCCGACAGCGAGATGCGCAGCCGTGCCGTGCCTTGCGGCACCGTTGGCGGCCGGATCGCCGGCACCAGCAGGCCCTGCGCCGCCAGCGCGGCAGACAACGCCAATGCCTGCTCGTTTCCGCCCACCAACAGCGGCTGTATCGGCGTTTCGGAAGGCAGCAGGCGTAGCGCGTGCCCCGCAAGTCCCTGCCGCAATTGCAGAATCAGTTCGCGCAGACGCCGGCGCCGCCCGTCCTCCTGCTCGATCAGCTGCAGGCTCGTGAGCAGGGCATGTGCGAGCAACGGCGGTGTCGCTGTGGTGTATATGTACGGGCGGGCGTTCTGGATCAGCGATTCGATCAGCACGGCGCTGCCGGCGACGAATGCACCGGCAACACCCGCAGCTTTGCCCAGCGTCGCCATGTAAATCACGCGGCCCGACTCAATACCGAAATGCTGCAACGTGCCGCGCCCCTGCGCCCCGAGCACACCAAAGCCGTGGGCGTCGTCGATCAGCAGGTACGCATCGTAGCGTTCGCACAGAGCCAGCAACGCGGGTACCGGTGCGATGTCGCCATCCATGCTGAACACTGCATCGGTGATGACCAGACGGCGACGCGCCGGCGTGGCCTGCAGCAGCCGCTCCAGCATGTCCAGATCGCCATGGGCATAGCGTTTGAAAGCGACGCGTGACACCAGCGCGGCATCATTCAGCGACGCATGGTTCAGCCGGTCGGCGAACACCGCGTCACCGCGCCCGGCCAGCGCACTGACCACACCCATGTTCGCCATATAGCCGGTTGAAAACAGCAATGCGCGCGAAAGGCCGACAAAATCCGCCAGCGCCAGTTCAAGCTCATGATGCGCAGTGCTGTGGCCAAGAACCAGGTGCGATGCGCCGGCACCGACACCATAAAGGTCAATGCCGCTTTTTGCCGCCGCCGCGAGCCGCGGGTCGGCCGCAAGGCCCAGATAATCATTGGAACAGAATGCAATATAGTCGCGGCCATCGACACGAACCCGCGCACGCTGCGGCGATTGCAACGTGCGGCGCGTACGGCGCAGCCCGTGCGCATCGCGCGCAGCCAGCTCTGCGTTCAGCTCATGGGCCAACGCATCAGCAAGCTCGACAGCCTGTTCAGCATGCATGGGCAGCACCGGGGACAACAAAGATACAGAATGCAGCAGACGCTGCTGTTACGCCGCCGGATTCATCGGCTTGAGTCCCAGCCGTGAAAACAGCGCGCGGTCGTTCTCCACATCGGGATTGCCGGTGGTCAGCAGTTTCTCGCCGTAGAAAATGGAATTGGCCCCGGCCAGAAAACACAAGGCCTGTACGGCATCACCCATTTCCTGACGCCCCGCCGACAACCGCACCATCGCCCTCGGCATGGTGATGCGCGCACAGGCGATGGTGCGCACGAATTCCAGCGGATCGAGTGCATCAGTGCCGTGCAACGGCGTGCCCGGCACCTGCACCAGATTGTTGATGGGGACCGACTCCGGATAAGGCTCCATGTTTGCGAGCTGTGCGATCAATGTGGCGCGCGCCGTGCGCGTCTCTCCCATGCCGACGATCCCGCCGCAGCACACATGCAGGCCGGCATCCCGCACCTTCGCCAGCGTGTCAATGCGATCCGAATATTCGCGCGTAGTGATGACCTCGTCGTAGAAATCGGCGGCAGTATCGATGTTGTGGTTGTAGTAATCCAGCCCGGCCTCGCGCAACTGCTCGGCCTGTCCGGCCTTCAGCATGCCCAGCGTGGCGCAGGTCTCCATCCCCAGTCCGCGCACGGCTTTGACCATTGCGATGACCTTGTCGAGGTCGCGCTGCTTCGGACCACGCCACGCCGCACCCATGCAAAACCGGGTCGCGCCCTGCTCGCGCGCGGCCTGCGCGGCGGCAATGACGGCATCGACAGACAGCGTTTCCTGGTTTTCGACACCCGTGTGATATCGCGCCGCCTGCGGGCAGTAACCGCAGTCTTCAGCGCAGCCTCCGGTCTTGATCGACAGCAGCGTCGAGAGCTGCACGGCATTGGCATCGAAATTTTCGCGATGCACCTGCTGCGCGCGGAAGAGCAGATCGTTAAAGGGCAGGTCAAACAGCGCTTCGATGGCTGAAACCGTCCAGCGCGGCGGGTTCATGTCATGGGCGGTGTCGGCGGAATGGGTCGTGTGCTCGTTGACTGTCAAAGTATCCATAGCGCTCGCACAATAAAAATATCAATAAAAACAACAAGTTATGATGGATCATCATCGCAGACACCACTAAATTTGTCAAATTCCGCCGTGAATCTGCTTAACAACTGGCAGTCCATCACCCGACTGCGCTGGCGTACGCGTTGCCTGCTGTGTGGCGCTGCCTCATCCCGACAAGGCATCTGTCCCGGTTGCCGGACTGATCTGCCCTGGCTCACCGGTCCGGGTTGCGCCTGCTGCGCCCACCCGCTGTCGCTGCCGGGACTGTGCGGCCGTTGTCTGACCGAACCGCCGCATTTCGACCGCGTGATCGCCGCCTGCCGCTATGAATATCCGCTGGATGGTTTGATCCAGGCCTGCAAGTACGGCGGGCGGCTCACCGTAGTCAGCGCCCTGGCCGACATCATGCGCGAACCTCAGCGCCCGCAACCGGACCTGATGGTGGCGATGCCGCTATCGACGCAACGCCTGCGTGAACGCGGATTCAACCAGGCGCTGGAGCTGGCACGCGACATCGCGCGCACCACGGGTATTCCGCTGGACGCTGACCTTTGCGTCAAGACACGCGACACGCCCCCGCAAACCCGCCTGCCATGGAAAGAACGCCGCAAGAACATCCGCGGCGCTTTCGTGGTCCAGCGCAACATTGACGGTCATCACATTGCGGTCATCGATGATGTGTTGACCACGGGCGCAACACTCAGCGAACTGGCGCGCAATCTGAAGCGCGCCGGCGCCGCTACCGTTACCGGCTGGGTCATTGCCCGCACTGTCGCCGGAGGCGGCATCAACCGCTGACCGGATCGCTGATATCTGACAACGCCGCCGCGCGCCGCCCCCTTTGACCGCTCAGTAGGTGATGGTCAAAGTGTGAACGTTGGTTCCCGGACAACTGGCACCGGCGCAGGTACCCGCCTGATTAGCGGGCATGGTGCCGTTGATGTAATAGGTCTGCGCAGAACCCGTGCCCGAGACGGGACCCAACGGATTCGACCCGCCGGTGTTGGGCGTCGTGTTCAACCCGAGCGAATAATTCAGGCCGCTCACCACGCCGCCATTGGCATCGAGCGACAGCGTGTACGGAGTCAGATTGGTGCAAACCGTCGCGAATGACGTGTTGGCGGTTTTCGCACTGCCTTGAAATGCCGTGTAAGTGCCAAAATCAACGTTGCCAGGCAGCTTCGTGCCAGGCAGCGCCGACATCGTGCACGTGGCATTAGCCGTTATGGTTACCGGAAAAGTTCGCGGATTAGGGCCGGTAATTGTTACACCTCCGGTTGAAACAGCGAGCTGCAAACTTACGGTGTCGCTGTAGCTCAACGCGGCAGGCAGCGTGGGTTGAGTCGCCGGAACACAACCGTAATAAGTCAGCGTTTGAGACAGCGTAGTACCGCCGCCGCCGGGCATAACAATGGTACCCGCACCGCTCCACGGCACAGTACAAGAACTATCCGTATAGAGATCGTAATTGATGTATTGCGCTCCCGACGCGGCCCGATTCTGCGCACCGCTGGGGTTCAAACCATTGTTGGGCGTCACGGTGTAGTCTATCGAGAGCCCTCCACCGCTCCCCGATTTGACGCAAGTCACCGTCACGGACAGTGCGGTCGAGGAATTGCCCGTGATCGAATAGGTTTGAGAGTAGGACGGCGCGGCGCCCAGGCTGCAGCTATACGTCGCCGCCGCTTGCGCACCGCTGGCAAAAATAATCACCAAAATCGCCGTGCAGAGCAAGCGCGTGCAGTTCAGCATCATCCGTTAATCCTCTCTCCGCGCACCGCAGGTCGCAGCTGTTCACAGCTTAATACGAAACGGTCAGTGTATGCGCTTGGGAGCCCGCGCAAGTCCCCGTCGAGCAGGTTCCAGCCTGATTCGCGGGCATGGTGCCATTGATGTAGAAGGTTTGCGGAACACCCGTGCCCGAGACGGGGCCGAACGGATGGGTGCCGCCGCTGGCGGTCGTGTTGAGCAGGAGTGAATAGTTCAGGCCACTCACCACGCCACCAGTGGCATCGAGCGACAGCGTGTACGGGGTCAGATTGGTGCAACTCGTCGCGAATGACGTGTTGGCGGTGTTCGCACTACCCTGAAATGCGGTGTAAGTACCGAAATTAACCGAGCCGGGGAAAGTTGAAAACGCACAGGCAGCATTGACTCTGATAGTGGCGTTGAATGTTTGCGGATTCGCACCGGTTATTGTGACGACAGGGTTGGTGACGGCAAGGGTCATGCCGACCGTGTCCGTGTAATTCCCGGCGGCCGGCAACACGGGCTGACTCGCCGGAACGCAACCGTAGTACGTCAGCGTTTGACTGATACTTGCATTCCTGCCAGCACCAGGCAAGGTGATGGTGCCCGCGCCACTCCATGGCGCAATGCAAGAGCCGGCATAGAGATCGTAATTGATATACTGCCCCGCCCGCTCGGCACGATTCTGTGCACCGATTGCGTAGAGACCGTTGTCGGGGGTCAGCGTATAGTTTATCGAGAGTGCCGGGCCGTTTCCCCGCCGGCGACAGGTTACGGTCACGTTCAGCAGGGTCGAGGCGTTGCTGACGCTCGAATAGGTTTGCGTGTAGTTGGGCGGACGGGCCGCGGAACAGCTATAAGTCTGCGCCTGCGCGATGCCGGCAAACAGCACCCCACCCGTGACTGCCAGCAGATGCACCCAGCGCGGCATTACCTGGCAACCCCCTTGCACAGCAATGGCCCGACACGTGGAGTCTCGTCCGGATTTTCCGGCGGCAGG
>JAOUIN010000145.1 GCA_029883965.1 Betaproteobacteria bacterium | reverse complement strand
TGCAGCGGTGGCGCTCCGAAACGGCAATGCCGAAGGCCATGACAACCTGATCGCGGGTGCTGCGGCAAAACTGACCGATTGCGACGTGCTGGTGCTGGGCCAGTTCTCGATGGCCAGCGCCACGCGGCTGATCCCGGCGCTGGCCGGGCGCACGGTGCTGACCAGTCCCGACTCGGCTGTCATGCGCCTGAAACAGGCGCTGCACGCATAGCGATGTGATACTCGCACTCGACCAGGGCACCACAAGTTCCCGCGCCATCGTCTTCGACGGTGATGGCCGCATCAAGGCAGTCGCGCAGCGCGAGTTCAAACAGATTTTCCCGCAACCCGGCTGGGTCGAACACGACCCGACCGAAATCTGGACCACGCAACTGGCCGTCGCGCATGAGGCCATCGCCGGCGCCGGGCTCAAGCCCTGTGACATCAAGGCCATCGGCATCGCCAACCAGCGCGAAACCACTGTGGTATGGGATCGCACCACCGGCAAGCCGATACACAACGCCATCGTGTGGCAGGACCGGCGCACTGCCGCCGCGTGCGAGGCTTTAAAAGCCAACGGCCTCGAAGCCACCATCACTGCCAAAACCGGATTGCTCGTCGACGCCTATTTTTCGGGCACCAAGATTGCGTGGCTGCTCGACCATGTTCCCGATGCACGCCAGCGTGCCGCGGCCGGCGAACTCGCCTGCGGAACCATCGACAGCTGGCTGATCTGGAACCTGACCGGCGGTGCAGTACACGCCACCGACGTCACCAACGCCGCACGCACGCTGCTGTTCAACATCAACACCGGCGACTGGGACGAGAAACTGCTGGCCTGGCTGAATGTACCGCACGAAGTGCTGCCGCAGGTCTGCGCCTCCAGTGGCGTCGTCGCCGAGACCGCGCCCGGATTGTTCGATGTACGCATACCCATCGCCGGCATCGCCGGCGACCAGCAGGCGGCGCTGTTCGGCCAGCGCTGCATTCAACCTGGCATGGCCAAGAACACCTATGGCACCGGCTGTTTCATGCTGATGAATACCGGTGACGAGGTCGTGCATTCGAAGTCACGATTGCTCAGTACCGCCGCGTGCTCCACCGACGGCAAAAGACAGTACGCACTCGAAGGCAGCGTGTTCATCGGCGGCGCGGTGGTGCAATGGCTGCGCGACGGGCTAGGCATCATCCACGAATCCAGCGAAATCGAAACCCTGGCCGGCAGTGTCACTGACAACGGTGGCGTCTATCTGGTGCCGGGATTTACCGGCCTCGGTGCGCCGCACTGGGACCCGCATGCGCGCGGCGCGATCATGGGGCTGACGCGGGGTTCTTCGGCCGCACACATCGCCCGCGCCGCGCTTGAAAGCATTGCCTACCAGAGCGCCGACGTGCTGAGCGCGATGGTCACGGATTCCGGCATTGAATTACGCGAACTGCGCGTCGACGGTGGCGCCGCGCGCAACGACGCGCTGATGCAGTTCCAAGCCGACCTGCTGGGCCTGCGCGTGGTGCGCCCGCAGATTCAGGAAACGACTGCGCTGGGTGCGGCGTATCTGGCGGGACTGGGTACGGGTTACTGGAACACCGCGGAGCAACTCGATGCGCAGTGGCAGGTCGAGAAAATTTTCGAACCGAAAATGAACGGGGATCAGGTCGCGGACTTGCTGGCGGGATGGCACAAGGCCGTAGAACGCAGCAAAAGCTGGGCGGAATAAAAAACTATCTCCGTCATGCCATTCACTGTGTGCCCTAATCCCCGCCCATAAACCCGAGCACCATCAGGTGCGCTCGAGTATGTGCAATCCCCTGACCCGATCGAGCAGATACAGCAGCCCGCGATCATCGACGGTCACGTCATTACTCTGCACGCGGTCCGAACCCGGCGGCACGTCGGGCACGAAATAAGCCACTTCCTTCATCGCATGCGGATTGGCGATATCGACGATGCGCAGGCCGTGCGCAAACCAGGCCACCGGAATTTCGGTGCCGGTGACTTTTTCGCAGGGCTGGTGGCAGCCGGTCGCGTACGGCTGCTGTTCGTCCGGGATGTCTTCGAGCTGGAAGCTGGATACGACCGCGGGATTCTTCTCGTCGGTGATGTCGACCATCCACAGAAACGCCGAGTTGTGCGGCGGGCAGTCGGGCAGGCGCACTACGTCTTCGTCGGAGACCACCAGGAAATCGCGGTTCTTGATTTTAAACGGGATACGCAACGCCGTATGCGTGGGCCACGGGAACGGGGGGCTCCAGTCGATGCCTGAGACAAACTTCGGCTTGCTCATGTCGTCGATGTCGAGGATGACGAAGCCGCCGTGCCAGTAGCTGGTGTAGAGCCGGTTGCCGTGACGCAGCGGATGATGGCATTTGTGCGCGGCGCCGCGCCACGTCGGCTTCTCGCCGCCGGCGGTATGCTGGCCCGGCATCCACCAGCGCCCGACTTCCTGCGGTTTCGCCGGATCCTTGAGGTCCAGGATCATCACGATGTTGCCGAGGTATCCGTCCTGCGTCGGCGAGATGTAGGCATAACGGCCGTCAAAATCGAAGCGGTGCACGCCGCGCGCATAGTCCACGCCCGGCTTGTCATCGGTTTCCCAGAGCGTGATCAGTTTCGGCTTTGCTGGATTGGACACGTCATAAATGCCGAGCCCGCCCTGAAAATCGCCCGGCGGCGTCTCGCCTTTTGCATTCTTTGCCGACAGCACTTCGCGG
Organism: Betaproteobacteria bacterium; assembly: GCA_029883965.1. Classification (GTDB taxonomy): domain Bacteria; phylum Pseudomonadota; class Gammaproteobacteria; order Burkholderiales; family SG8-41. Next base: position 3,418 of record JAOUIN010000145.1, on the reverse strand, counting down.
TTGGTCAGCATGATGTCGCCCGACACGCGCACCTTGTGCGAGTGCGTGCCCTTGGGCATGTTGATTTCCGACAGCAGCTTCGGATTTTTCGGATCCTTCACATCGAATATCAGCGTGCCATACGGGTTGCGCATGTTGCCGACGTAGGCGATGTTGCGCTCGACCACGACCTGCCCACCGCCCGCGCAGTCGGTGAACGACAGCGGCTGGATCCCTGAGCCACCGTGATGCACATGGCCGTCGCCGCCGCCATTACGGATATCCACGTAAGCAACTTCGCGTATGCCTTTGGATTTGCTCATGCTCGTCGTCCCCCGTTATTACTGGATTTTGATGTTGGCGGTCTTGATGACCTTGCCCCACTTCTCGTATTCACTGCGGATAAAGCGCCCGAATTCCTCCGGCTTGTCACCCACCGGCACTGTGGACATGCTCTGCAGCCGGTCTTTGACTTCCGCGTTCCCCAGCGCCTTGACCAGTTCCTGATTGAGCCGGCCGACGATGGCCTTGTTCGTTTTTGCCGGCGCCAGCCAGCCAAACCAGCCGATGACTTCGAAACCCGGAATTCCGGATTCAGCCACGGTCGGCAGTTCCGGTGCAACCGGAGAACGTTTGGCACTGGTGATCGCCAGCGCGCGCACCTTGCCCGCCTTGATCTGCGGCGTGGCGGCAAGCGCGATGCTGAACAGCGCCTGCGTCTGGCCGCCGATGGTTTCCTGCAACGCCGGCGCGCCGCCCTTGTATGGGACATGCACAAATGACGTTTTCGTGCTCAACCGGAAGAGTTCCAGCGCGAGATGGCCGGAGGTGCCGTTACCCGCCGAGGCAAACGCAAAACCACCCTGCTTCGCCTTGATCGCAGCAACCAGTTCGGACACCGACTTCGCCTGCACCGACGGGTGCACGATCAGGATGTTGGGCACGGTAACGCCGAGCGTAATCGGCGCGAAATCCCGGATCGGGTGATACGGCACGTTGGGGTAAAGGCTCGGGTTGATCGCGACACCGGCGGCGACCAGCACAAAGGTATAGCCATCGGGATCGGAACGCGCTGCGATGTCATACGCGATACCGCCGTTGGCGCCGGGCCGGTTGTCTACCAGTACGGTCTGACCCAGTGCATCGGAGAGCTTTGGGCTGACCAGGCGCGCCAGCGTGTCCGCCGGGCCGCCGGGTGGCACCGCGACGATCATCCGCACCGGTTTGGTCGGATAGTTTTGCGCCTGCGCGAGGCCACCGGCTGCCAGCAGGCAGCATAGCGTCACAACAATTCGCGCCACAACATTTTGTGCAACCAAGATTCTATTCATGGTGATCCCTTCGACTGATGTTTAGGGACTGCAAAGCGGCGCAGGCCATCGATGCAGAATACTCCGGCACACTCATAAGCAACGCAATCGCATGCCGGACACTGTCTGCGCGAATCTGCAGCCGGACTCACTGCCTGAATGCGTCGTCGCGGATTCTCGGAACTATTTCTCCCCCAGCAGCAGCTTCGCCGTGCGTTCGCACAGCCAGGATTTTTCTTCCGCCGTCAGCCCCGGTATGCCGTCCACCGATGCCGGCACATCCAGCGGTGTCATGTCGAAGGGGTGATCGGTGCCGATGACCACACGGTCTGCGCCGACCTGGTCGATCAGGTATTTCGCGGCTTTCGGGTCGTGGGTCAGGCAGTCAAAGTAGAAACGCTTGAACAGTTCGCGCGGCGGCGTGACATTGTTGACTTTGGGTTCCTTGCGCACCTGGTGGCCGTGGCGGAAGCGGCCGATCTGGTATGGAATGAAACCGCCGCCGTGAGGCAGCACGATTTTCAGGTTAGGCATTTCATCCATCGCGCCGCTGAACATCAGATGCGCGACCATCAGCGTCGTGTCCAGCGGAAACCCGACGAAGTTCGACAGGTAGTACTCCTCCATCCCGCCCTTGGCCAGGCACTGGTACGGATGGGCAAAAATGAAGCAGCCCAACTGCTCGATGGTTTTGAGCACCTTGCGGAATTTCTTGTCGGCGAGCGGCATGCCTTCGATCGAGGTCGCCAGCTCCACTGCCTTGAACTTGTGCTCCTTGACCACGCGCTCGAGCTCAGCGATCGCGGCATCCGGGTCCTGCATCGGCAGATGCGCCATGCCGCGCAATCGCGACGGGTGTTTGGCGACCATCTGTGCGATGCCGTCGTTGGCGAGTTTCGCCGCTTCGAGACCGGCATCCGGCGACAGCCAGTAAAAATAGATCGGCGGGCCGACCGAAATCACCGACACGTCGAGCTTGTTCTGGTTCATCCATTCGACCTTGACGTCGGCGTCGTAGAACTGCGCGTTCAGCTCCGCCGGGCGCCCGTGCACATCGAAATAGCGCTTGCCGTCCTTTTCAGTGATGCTGGTCTCGAAGCGTTTGGGATTCTTCTCCATCGCCGCGATGATGGTCGGTGGGATGACGTGGCTGTGCAGGTCGTAACGCATGGTGTTCAGCTTTCGGTGGTTGATGAATTCGCAATCATTTTACCGTCAGCAGCGGGCGCAGCTTGCGCACGTCGCCTGTTTTTTCGATATTCCAGACGGTTTCGATCAGGCGTGCAGTGCGTCGCGCCCCGATCACCGGCAGCAGCAGGTCGCGTGCCTTCGCCGCCACCTCGGTGCGCGGCATCGGGTTCGCTGCGGTGCCGCGCACCGCCTTCGTATGATGGCGCAGCCGGCGGCCGTCGCGGGTCAAGATCTCGACGATGGCCTGCGTGGTTTTCGCGCGACCCAGCGCCGCACTGCCCTGCAGCGTGATGCGCTGCTTCAGCGCGGTGACCTTCGCATCACGCACGCGTTTTTCGTCGTGGGCCGAGGCGAAGGTGATGTCACCGTCGAGCAGCATCACCGCCGTCAGGTGCTGGATGTTGATGCTGGCCATGGTGCGCTGGTTGACCGTGCGCGCACCCTGGTCGTCGATGGTGATCGTAACCCGGTCCACGTCGTTTGCGCTGATACCGTTTTTTTCGATGAGGTTCATCACTGCGTCCATAGGCGCCTGGATCGGGTAGCCGATGGCCCAGCGCTTGATCGAGGTGTTCATGATTTCGTAGCTGCGGCCGAGACCGCGCACCAGCTTTTCCGGATCCGCAGTCAGCCCGTAGGCATGAAAGAAACTGCGGTCGCCGAAAAAAATGTCTTCGACGCCGGTGAAACGCAACGACGCCATCAGCGCCGCGGTGACACCGTTGCGCGCCGGCATGCCGCCGAAGTCGAAAGCCTTTTCGATGTGCTCGATGTCGCGCGCCCAGCACGACAGGCCGGAGGCCTGCTGCGCGGCGTACGACATCGCGTAACGCGATTGATCGACGTTCAGTTTGAGGATCGCCGCAGATGCCGCGGCCGCGCCGAAGATGTTGCCGAAGCTGTGCGTCGAGTGGCCGCGCTCACGAAAACGCTCAATG
>JAOUIN010000144.1 GCA_029883965.1 Betaproteobacteria bacterium | reverse complement strand
CGAGGCCGTGCGCCGCAGGTCATCCACAACGGCACGCCGCAGGTATCGTCACGCACGCTGCAGGACATGATCGGTGCCGACCGCATTCACACGCTGGGGCTGTGGGGCCAGACCACCTTAGTGCCCTGAGTTGTAACTCTTTCTTGCAACTGCGCTGCCCGTAACATCCGCTTACAAAATCCCCGCACGGCGCGCACCGTGCGCGGCCTCCCGCGCCTAACATGCATTCGTGACCGGCAGCCACGAGTCACGACAACGAGAACTCAACACGCAGGGGCAACCAGGAGAAACACCATGAAGTTACTGACAGGCGCATTGATTTCAGCCGTGCTGCTCGCAGCAGCCCCGGCCTATGCCGACCGTGGCGATGGTTATGGCCGCGGCCATGACCGGCATCACTGGAAACACGGGCACAAGTATGACCACGGTTACCACCGCGGCCACTACCGGCATCCGAAACATCGTGTCGTACGCCGCGAAGTGCATCACTACTACCAGAGCTACCAGCCCGAACCGGTGTATTACCCGCCGTCCAGCCCGGTGGGCATCAGCGTGGTGCTGCCGAACATCTTCATCCCGTTCAACTAAGGCACGCAGCGGCCGCCGCACCGGCGGCCGTTGCACGTCCGGTTGCAGGCTCCGCGCAGCAATCACTGGGCTAACCCGCAGTACGCACTTACAATTGCGGGCATCCCCGATTACCGGATCCCGCCATGGACGGCAGCGCAGACCTGAGCATCAACCTACCCGCCGCCGGCGGGCGCATGGAACGCTACCGCCTGCTGGGCCCGGGCCGATTCGTCACCGCGACCGATCCGTCGCAATTCAACCGCGTCGCGTATTCAGCAGCGCATGTCGTCGCCGATCCTGTCGCAGCCGGTAATCCGTGGCAGGACTGCAACGTCGACTGGGATGCCACCATCGCCTACCGTAAACACCTGTGGCGCCTGGGCATGGGGGTGGCCGAGGCCATGGACACTGCACAGCGCGGCATGGGCATGGACTGGAACGCCTCTTTTGAACTGATCCGCCGCTCGGTGGACGCCGCCAAGGACATCCCCGGGGCGCTGCTCGCCTCGGGCTGCGGCACCGATCAGCTCGCTCCCGGTGACGCGCGTAACCTCGACGACGTGATCCGTGCTTATGAAACACAGATGGCCGCGATCGAAGGCTGCGGCGGCAAACTGATCGTGATGGCCAGCCGCGAACTCGCGCGCATCGCGAAAAGTCCCGCCGATTACGAAAAGGTCTACGACCGCATCCTGCGTCAAGCACGCCAGCCCATCATCATCCACTGGCTGGGTGACGCATTTGATCCGGCATTGAAAAACTACTGGGGCAGTGCCGATCCCAAGGCCGCGGTGGACACCGCACTCGGCATCATCGCCGCGCACCCGGGCAAGGTCGACGGCATCAAGATTTCACTGCTCGACGACCAGATCGAAATCGCGATGCGCCGGCGGCTGCCGCCGAAAGTGCGCATGTACACCGGCGATGATTTCAATTTCGCACCGCTGATCGCCGGTGACGGTCAAGGCAAATTACCGAACCAGCAGTACAGCGACGCACTGCTCGGCATATTCGATGCCATCGCGCCTGCAGCCAGCGCGGCACTGCTGGCGCTGGCACAGGGCGATCAGAAGAAATTCGACGCCATACTCGCGCCCACCGTGCCGCTGTCGCGCCACATTTTCAAGGCGCCGACCTGGCATTACAAAACCGGCGTGACCTTCATGGCCTGGCTTAACGGCCACCAGTCGCATTTCACGATGGTCGGCGGCCAGCAGAGCGCGCGGTCACTGCCTCATCTGGCGGAACTGTTCCGGCTGGCGGATGCGGCGGGCCTGCTGATGAAACCGGAATTGGCGATGCAGAGGATGAAGGCGCTGCTGGCGCTGCACGGGGTCAACCCGTAGGCAACGCGTTACTTGCCGGAATCGGTGACGAACATCATTCCGAGCAGCCCGAACGACTGGACTTTGTCGTTGACGGTGGTGTACGAAGCCACGACCAGCGAGTGGTAGTTCGACACGAAAGCCGTCAGGCTGCCCAGTTGCAGCGCCGCGGCAACCTGGCTGCGCTCAGCAATGCTTTCCTTGATCTTGTCGCGATGCCGCTCCGGCGACGGATTCAGCGCGATGGCCAGCACTACGGTGAGCGCACCCGCAACAAACCAGATGGCTTTGGACATCAATCACCTCACATAACAAATGATGTGAGTGTAATCAGCGGCCGGTCCGTCGAAAAGGCATTTATACCGCTCACGCCGGAACTGTCATCCGGCACTGACACTACCAAGCCACGCAGTTCTGAAAAACATGGTCTTCCCCATTATTTCCAATCCAGTGGTTTCATTTGGAGAAGAACACAAATTCAGCAGCCAGGGGCGTCTGCTCCGCCACCCCGATGTTGCCTGCTTCACAGCGACTCAATGGCGCAACACCACCGACTGTGTTCACGCGTTGCAAGCTAGTGATTTTTGAAAAGCGCCCCTCCGCACCGGTTGATCGCGTGGACAACAGGAGCCATTGGCCCGCACCAGCTTGCGGCGCATTCGCCCGTGCTTTGACCTGACCAGTAAATTTGCTGCCGTCGACTGCAGCCCAAACGGGTGGCGGAAACGTGTGGTGGCCAACCACTTCGCCCCGGTCATCGAATAACTGCAGTTCCGATGCCACATACGTCCAGACCGCACCAGAAACAGCGTGAGCCTTGCATTGGTAAGTCTGCATGCCGCGTGCCGCGAAGCGGTGAACTTCCCGTTCGCCGGCCGGCACAAGGCTCGCGGGAACGGGGGTCAGCGTTGGATTTGCGGCGCAGCCCGCGAACAACAACATCAACACTACGAATACGGATCTCATTGGTCATTCCCCTCGGGTATCGATATGAAACGTCAAGTGCAGTGAATACATCGTTGCGGCACGGCGCTCAGGGCAGCCTGGCCGGGGACGAAAACGGTCTGGTCGCATCCACCACAAACATGACCAGCTGGATGAGATCTGTTGTACCGCTGCTGAAAACTTCCATCGGCGTATCGGCGTGATGTCCATTCATGGTCTGACCAGCATCAATTTGGGTAACTCCGACGCGCGTTTTCTGCCCCAATTGACCGGCCAGCACATAGAACGCTTCGGAACCGGGATGGCTATGCACCGAGGTCCGCGATCCAGGCGGGCCGCCGGCGAGGTTGATGCGCAGGAGATACTCCGGCGCGGTAATCGGCGGCACTGGCCCGATCTCCGCGACTTTGCTGCCGCCCGCCGTCGCGGCACCCTGGGAACTCAGGGTGAACAGCCAGACTTTCCCTGCAACTGCGGCAGCGAGAGATGTCGGGCCCGCGGCGGCTTGAGCCTGTTCGAGTGTGGGAAAATTCTCGATTTGCCAGAACAGGGGACCGGCGGGCAACTGCGGAATTTTTTTCTCGACGACCGGTTTGACGAAAAATTTCTGTGCTTCCGCAGCTGTAGCCTGAAGCACGCATAAACTCGAGATCAAAAGTCCAACCAAACCAACAACTAATTTCCTCATGGCGATACTCCCCTGGATTAAGATGTTTGCCGGCCTGCAGCCAAGCTCGTAACATTCGGCGAGCGGTTGGCTGAGACTGCACTGCGATACTTCCCTCCCGATGCGCCCAGAGTCCCGACGAAACAGCTATGGTTTTCCTACGGAAATAATTGTGATTACGATTCAACGGGTTATGTTCGCACTTCGGGACTGCGGCTGTGCTTGATCGCACCTCCATCGGGAAAGAAGCAGTGCCATATACCCGAATCCAGATCGGTGATTGGTGGGCCGATCCTGCGACCAACGAACTCGGGAGAGCGCAGGAAATCGTCCGCATCGAGCCGAAGGCAATGGCCGTCTTGATTTTCCTAGTCGAGCGTCAGGGCGGGGTCGCCACCCGCGAAGACCTGCTTTCGGCGGTCTGGCCCGGGGTGGTCGTCGGAGACGAGGCGCTCACCCAAAGCATCATCAAGTTGAGAAAGGCGCTTGGCGACAACCCCCGCTCCCCCGTTTATATCGAGACCATCTCAAAGCGTGGCTATCGCCTGATCGCTCCAGCGAGGCCGCTTGAGGCCGTTGCGGATCCGCAATCGGGGCCACAGGAAGTTTTACCTCCGCGACCTTCTGCAAAAACAGGGTCTTACTCTCGAAGACGCTGGTCGGCAGTCGGCGCGGCGCTCGCCTTGCTTATCGTGGCTGTCTCTTTTTATCTGTTGACGCCTGAACCCGCGCCGAAGGCTGTTGTCAGGCAGGACAATCCGGTCGATTGGGACACGCCAAAAACGGGATTGGTCACTGTGACGGTGCTGCCGTTCGACGCATTGGGAGCCGTGGCAGAGCAATCTTATCTGGCCCGTGGCATCAGTAACGACCTGATGACGGAGCTGTCGCGTCTCTCCGGGTTGCGGTTGATCGCCTCCGCTCAAACCGGAAAAAGCGCGCAAATGACCCCGGGCGTGCGCTATTTCATCGCCGGCAGCGTCCAGCATGAATCCGAGTTGTTGCGGGTGAATGTCCGCCTGATAGACGCCCGGACCAACGAACAACTCTGGTCTGAACGTTTCGAAGGGCCGTTTCGCAATCTGTTCGGCGTCCAGAACGAGATCACGCGCAGGGTGATAGAACAGTTACCCGGCAAGTTGAGCAGTGCCGAACGGCAACGGGTCGCAATCCGTCATACGCACAGCCTCGAAGCGTACGATTACTTTCTGCGCGGACAAGCGCTGTTTCTCGCCCGGCAGAGCGAAGACAACGAACAGGCACGGTCACACTTTCGCAAGGCCCTTGAACTGGACGCAAAATTCGCACGCGCCTACGCGAGCCTCGCCATGACGTATGCCATAGAGTTCCGGCTACGGCCCTCTGTCGATTCAGCACCTGCGCTCGTGCGCGCCTTCGAACTTGCCGAATCCGCACGAATGATCAACCCTGACATCCCGGAAATCCATTGGGCGCTCGGTTTCGTTCAACTGCAGGACCGTCGCCACGAAAAAGCTCTCGAATCCCTGCGCAAGGCGTTGGATCTGGACCCCTCTTACGCGGACGCTTACGCACTGATGGGCGGCATCTACACCTATACCGGAGACCCGGCCAAGGCAATTCCATTATTGCGAACAGCGATGCGCCTGAACCCCGACGGCGGCTATCTTTACTTCCAGATCCTGGGCAGGGCCTATCTGTTCGAGAACGATATCGAGCAGTCGCTGCTCAACCTGCGCGAGGCGTTGGCGCGCAATCCGGCTGATCTCGAGACGCACGTATACCTCGCAGCAGCAATGGTAGCCGGAGGGGACCGTTCAGGGGCGGCGTGGGAGGCGGAGGAAATCCGCGCGCTGGATATCGGATTCTCGATGCGCAAGTGGTTCGAGACCTACCCCATGAACAGCGTCCGGCACAAAACCCGACTATCGGATCTCCTCGCGCAGGTGGGATTGTAGCCCGCGCTTCCATCAGGAAATATTCGCCGCCTTCTTGATCGCGGCTACCTTCGCCATCTCCGGCGACTTCTTGTAGTGTACATCCAGCGGATAGCAGCCCGACACCAACCCGTGGCGCGGCGCGGTGGTGCAGTCGCTGAAGGTGCGGCACAGGCGTTTGCGCTGCATGCCTTTGCCGCTCAGCACATCGGCGGGTAATTCCGGATACGCCAGCACCATGCGCCCGAGGCCGACGAAGTCGGTCCAGCCGGCGCGCACCGTTGCCTGCGCGACATGCGGCAGGAATTCCTGCAGGTAGGTATAGCCGCTGCCGACCAGCGCGACGTCGGGAAAGGCTGCTTTCAGTTCGCGCACCACGTTGAGGTGACGCATCACGCCGATCAGCGGATCTTCGGGCGGGTGGTAGCCGTCGGACGGCGGGTACAGCGCGGGACGCGTCAGATGCGGGTTGTAGTAGGGGCTGGCCAGCGTGACATTGATGAGGCGTATGCCCATGTCGCGCGCCATCGCGATTACGGCCTTGGTTTCGGTGAGGTCGATTTGCAGCGGATCGTTCTCATCGTGGCCGAAGCCGTAGCGGTACGGCAGCAGCTCTGAGAAATCCTCCGGCGTGCCCGGCCCCAGGCCTTCGGGTCCCGACAATGCCGGATCTGGCCGGAACGGCACCAGATCG
>JAOUIN010000143.1 GCA_029883965.1 Betaproteobacteria bacterium | reverse complement strand
GTGCAGCAGTTCCAGGCACTCCTTCATTTCATGGATGCGGCGTTCGCAATGCACCGCGGTACCGCCGACATAACGCCGGATGATTTTCTGGAACGGGATGTCGTTGAAGGTGACCGAGCAGTCCTCGATCACTTCGTCGAGGATGTTGCGCCGGCGTGCAGCTTCCATGGTGTCGAGCAATACCGCTGCCAGGCCTTTCATCAAAACGCTGCGGATCAGTTTCATGGCGCTCGCATCGCCGGGATTGCGGCCGACGACATTAATGACCATGCCGTGCTGCGTCATCAGGTCGCGGAACTCTGCGGCATGCGCGCCGCTGGCGACGAACGGCACTTTCAGGCCCATCAGGTCCACCGGACCCATGATCGAGGCATCGACGAATTTTGCGCTGTCACCGACGAGAGCGGCGGCTTTTTCCATCGCCGCGGCCGAATTGCTGCTGGCATCGACATACAGATGATCAGGGCGCAGGTGTTTGTGGATCTTCTTCAGCGCCGCGAGCGCGGCCTTGCCCGGCGTCAGTGCGATGATGATGTCGGATTTTTTTGCGAGCGTGGCAACGGTTTTCACCAGCGTCACGCCGGCGGCCTGTGCACGTTCATACGGGAGATCGCCGGGCCCGGCCTTGGCGCCGCTGCGGCTGTAGGCTACGATGCCGGTAAAACCGGCCTGGGCGAAATCCCTGGCGAGGCGGGCGGCGGCTTCGCCGAAGCCCAGCAAGCCCAGTCTACATGTTGTGCTGCTCATGAAATGCGGCCTTTTCAATCAGGATTGAACGTCAGAAGGCCGGGCGGAATAGCGGGTCTTCGTCAGCGCTGAGTATAGCGGCAGCGTCGACCTGCCTGTGGCTGCGGTCCACTGGATGGGCGCGGCTTAATCTGGATCAAGTTTTCCGGTCCTGATTTGCCCTAGCCTGTGGTTACGCGCGGTATCAATTGTTGTCAGGCAATACCTAAGATTGGGACGCTGAATTGGAAACAATAAGAACAGAAGTTGCCGTTCTGGGCGCAGGAGGGGCAGGGCTAAGGGCAGCGATCGCGCTGGCCGAAATGCGGCCCGAACTGAAAATCGCCCTGGTCTCCAAGGTTTATCCGATGCGCAGCCATACCTGCGCGGCCGAGGGCGGTGCGGCGGGTGTCATCAAGTCCGACGACAGCATGGACCACCATTTCCACGATACGGTCGGTGGTGGAGACTGGTTGTCCGACCAGGACGCGGTGGATTTTTTCATCCGCGAAGCACCCAAGGAATTGCTGCAACTCGAGCACTGGGGCTGTCCATGGAGCCGTGAGCCCAACGGTTCGGTGGCGGTGCGACCGTTCGGCGGTATGAAAAAGCAGCGCACCTGGTTTGCCGCCGACAAGTCCGGCTTCCATATCCTGCACACCCTGTTTCAGACTTCTCTTAAATTTCCGTCTATTCAGAGATTTGACGAGTATTACGTCACCGACCTGGTGGTCGATGACGGCCGTTGCTGCGGTTTCACCGCAATTGAGATGCGCAGCGGACAGATAAAATTTTTCCGGGCGAATGCGGTGATCATCGCCAGCGGCGGCGCCGGGCGCATGTTTCCGTTCACCACCAACGGCGCGATCAAGACCGGCGACGGCATGGCGCTGGCCTACCGGGCGGGCGTGCCGTTAAAGGACATGGAGTTCGTGCAGTACCATCCGACCGGGTTGCCCAATACCGGCACGCTGCTGACCGAGGCCTGTCGCGGCGAAGGTGGAATACTGGTCAACAAAAACGGCCGGCGCTTTCTTCAGGATTACGGCATGGGGCCGGAGACGCCTGTGGGACAGCCGGTGCTGAAGACCATGGAACTGGGCCCACGCGATCGCGTCAGTCAGGCGTTCTGGCACGAGCAGAAAAAAGGCAACATGGTGCCGACCCGCTGGGGCGACTGCATGATGCTCGACCTGCGCCACCTCGGCGAGAAGAAAATCGACGAGCGGTTGCCGCTGGTGCGCGACATGGCGACCAGCTACCTCGGCGTCGATCCGGTGACTGATCCGGTGCCGGTGCGGCCGGTGGTGCATTACATGATGGGCGGAATCGACACCGATATCCGCGCAGCGACTTCGCTTGCCGGCCTGTATGCGGCGGGCGAATGCGCCTGCGTCAGCATCAACGGCGCCAACCGCCTGGGCTCCAATTCGCTGACTGAGTTGCTTGTGTTCGGCCGGCGTGCGGCGATCAGTGCAATCGAATATCTCGACGGCGGCACCGCGGTGGCGAACGAGACGGCGGTTACCGCCGGTGCGGATGCCGCACAGGCGCGGTTACGCGAACTCTTCAACCGCAGCGGCGGTGGCGAGACCATCGCCGGGTTGCGTAAAGAGATGATGGCAACCATGGAAGAACACGCCGGCATCTACCGCAGCGGCGAAGGGCTGGAGCAGGCCTGCTCGACGCTGGCGGGTTTGCGCAGACGCTATGCCAGCATTGAATTGCACGACAAGACCAATGTCTACAACACCGACCTGCTGCAGGCACTGGAACTGGGGGCGATGCTGGATTGTGCCGAAGCGGTGACGGTCAGCGCACTGGCACGTCGAGAATCACGCGGTGCCCATCAGCGCCTGGATTTCACCGCGCGTGACGATACGACCTACCTGCGTCACTCGCTGGCGAGCTACCGCAATGCCGGGCCGCCCGCGATCGGGTATTCCGACGTGGTGATCACCCGTTCGCCACCGGGCGTGCGCGACTATTCGGGAGAACAGAAATGAGCGAGCGCATCGTCGAACTGGAGGTGCTGCGCTTTAATCCGGAAACGGATGCCGAGCCGCGCTTCCAGCGTTATAGCGTGCCCTGCATGAACGAGTGGGTGGTGCTGGATGCGCTGAACCATGTCAAGGAAGCGATCGATCCGACGCTGAGCTATCGCTGGTCGTGTCACATGGCCGTCTGCGGCAGCTGCGGTATGATGATCAACGGCGAACCGAAACTGGCCTGCAAAGCCTTCCTGCGCGCTTATGACGGGGTGATCCGCGTCGAGCCGCTGGCGAATTTCCCGATCCAGCGCGACCTGGTGACGGTCATCGACGATTTCATCACCAAGCTGAAACGTGTCAAGCCTTATCTGGTGCCGAAATCAGACCAGCCGGTCGAGGCCGGCGAATTCCGCCAGACCCCGGCAGAGCTGAAGCGCTACAAGCAGTACACGCTGTGCATCAACTGCATGCTGTGCTATGCGGCCTGTCCCGAATACGCTCTGGTGCCCAAGTTCATCGGCCCGGCGGCGATTTCGCTGGCGCATCGCTACAACGAGGATTCGCGCGATGGCGGTCGCGAGGAACGACAGCAGGAGATCGCATCGGGCGAAGGTGTCTGGGAGTGTTCGTTCGTCGGTGCCTGTTCCGAGGTTTGTCCCGAGCATGTCGATCCGGCCGGCGCGCTGCAGCAGGTCAAGATCAGGAGTACGGTGGACTGGTACCAGGAACACTTGATGCCATGGAGTAAAAAATGAGCGCTAATGGCAAACCTTACATCCGCGAGGTCTCCCGCTACCGCTGGTATTTCAGCAGCCCGCGTTATCTGCGTTACATGGCGCGCGAAGTCACCTGCGTTTTCATCGGCCTGCATGCGCTGATCCTGCTGGTGGCATTACGACGCTTGTCGGAGGGGCGGGACGCCTGGGAAGCCTTCCTGCAGAATCTGACCGGGCCGGCGGGTGTGCTGCTGCAACTGGTTATTCTGGTATTTGCGGTATATCACTCGACATCCTGGTTCAATGTCACGCCCAAGGCGATGCCGGTGCAGGTCGGCGAGAACTTCCTGCCCGGCGGTGTCATCATCGGTGCGCATTACGCGGCATGGCTGGCAGTGACGCTGGCAGTATTATTTCTGGCGGGAGCGTTCTGACATGGCCAAATCCAACAAGCCGATCGTCTGGGGACTCTTTGCCGCGGGTGGCACGGTCACTGCATTCATCACTCCGGTGCTGGTATTGCTGACCCTGCTGCCGGTTGTGGGGGTAATGCCCGAGTTACTTGTCTATGACAACCTGCACGCGTTTGCCGGGCACTGGGTGGGCAAGCTGTTACTCTTCGGCGTAATTTTTCTGGTACTGTGGCATGCTGCTCACCGCCTGCGAATCACGCTGCATGACTTCGGGGTGCGCGCTGACAGCGCAGTCGCAGTTATCGTCTATCTGGCCGCTGCCGCAGGCACACTGGCCGCTGCTTATTTTCTGCTGAGGATCTGAATTGACCAAAGCCGCTACTGCACGACGTGTCGAAGCCGCCGCCATTACCGTAACCGCGCCGGCATTGAAAGCGCCGGTAGCCATGCCGCGCTACCTGGAGCAGACATACTGGTGGGCCTACGTGCATCCTAACGCGGTGCGCGTGTTCGAGCGGCAGTGGCTGGTGAATCTGATCCTGTGGGGCAATTACAACCGGCTGCGCGATGCGGTGATAGCCGAAATGAACGTTCCTGTTACCGGCAGGGTGCTGCAGGTGGCTTGCGTGTATGGCGATTTTACCGAGGTGCTGGCCAGCCAGCTGGGAGCGCCCGGAATGCTTGATGTGGCGGATGTGGCGCCGGTGCAAATCGACAACCTGAAGCGCAAGATCAACGGTCATCCGCGGGTTGCCGTTCATCACCAGGACTCCGGCGACCTCGCGTTCACTGATGCCAGTTACGACACCGTCGTGTTGTTTTTCCTGCTCCATGAAATGCCCGAGGCGGTGAGGGCGAGCACTGTGGCCGAAGCCCTGCGCGTGGTCAAACCGGGCGGCAAGGTGATTTTCGTCGATTACCACCGCCCCCGGCGGATCAATCCGTTCCGCTACGTGATGATGCCGATACTCGCATGGCTGGAGCCTTTTGCCATGGATCTGTGGCGTCGCGAGATTGCCGACTGGCTGCCGCCGGGCTTGCGGCCCGCGCGCGTGGACAAGCACACCTACTTCGGCGGGCTTTACCAGAAAGTGGTCATTACGCGCTGATCGCCGTTGGGTCTTGCAGTAAACCGGTGGCCGCAGACATTTGCCGCCGCTTCTTCCCCTGCAGTGCGATCTCAGTTTCGCTCGCGCTGAATCTGCTTGCGCCGCTGCATCTCCGACACGAACTCTTCCAATTCAGGATCGAGCGCATTGCGGGCGGAGACGATGCCGATGACTTCACTGTTTTCGACGACCGGCAGATGGCGGAAGCCATTTTCGTGCATCAGCATCAGTGCGTAACCAAACGACTTGTCCGGCGCAATACATTTTGGTGCGGGTGTCATGACCTCGGTCAGCCGGGTAGTGCATGGGTCGCGTTTCTGCGCAATGACGCGAAATACTGCGTCGCGTTCCGAAAATATGCCGACCAGTTTCTTTTCTTCAATGACCATGATTGCGCCGACCTTCCGGTTTGCCATTAATACGGCTGCTTCGCTGACGGTGGTCTGGGGCGGCGCGGTGAGCAGCTTGTCTCGCTCCATGAGACTTCTTACCGGTTGACTGAACATGGTTCTCCGACTTTGGTGAGAGATGTGCGTTCCGCCCGGGCTGCCTGACTCACTGCGGCGAGATACTGCGGGGCATCCGGAAAACGAGCTCCGGAATGCCCGCCCCTTGCCCGTAGCGCGCATGGCATTGATGGTATTGGGCATCCGGTTTGTTGCCTTGACCCATATCAAAGTTGGCCCAACATATGGATCGCTCACTGCAGCTTTGTGGGGGGGGCGCAGGCTGGCGGCAGTCCGGCTGCCACAAGTTCATGTTTCGCCGATGTTTTCCAGTTCCGCATGCGCTTCCAGCCAGCGGTGTTCTGCGGCATCGATATCCTGTGCGAGCTGTTGTTGCCTGCTCGTCAGCGTGCGCAGTTTTTCCTTGTCGGGGCTGGCATAGAACGCCGGATCCGCGAGTTGCGCATCGATGGGTTGTTTTTCTTTTTGCCAGCGCGCGATGTCGGTTTCAAGCCTGGTGATTTCTTTCATCAGCGGCCGGCGTGCAGCAAGCCTGCTCTGGCGATCGGCAGCGGCCGATTCCCTTGCCTCTTTGCGCGCGGCCTTGTCCTGGGTGGTAGCGTCATTGCCGGCACGTGCAGCCCGACGTGTCGCCAGCCAGGCGATGTAGTCCTCGACCGCGCCGTCAAAGGGTTCGACGCGACCGTCGCAAACCAGC
>JAOUIN010000142.1 GCA_029883965.1 Betaproteobacteria bacterium | reverse complement strand
CCGGTCGCCGGTGACCACGAGGTCAGCGCCCAGCAGCTGATTGGCCTGACGGCTCAAGGCCTGATAAACGCGATCGGTAAAAAAATCCACCGTGGTGACACTGGCCACGGCCACGACCACGGCCAGTGCCACCAATGTCAGTTCGCGCGCGCGCCAGTCACGCGCGAGCAGGCGCAACGCGAGACCGATGTCGCTGTGCCGGCGCATCACTGCAGCATCCCGGCCGCGAGTTGCAGCACCCGGCCGCAACGCTGCGACAGCGCCGTGTCATGAGTGACGAGGATCAGCGTGGCGCCGCGCTCGCGATTGAGTTCGAACATCAGGTCGATGACGCCCGCGCCGGTGGCGACATCGAGGTTGCCCGTGGGTTCATCGGCGAGCAGCAGCGAGGGGCGCGTTACGAACGCACGCGCAATCGCCACGCGCTGCTGTTCGCCGCCCGAGAGCTGCTTCGGATAATGCGTAAGGCGCTCGCCCAGGCCCACACGCTTGAGCATGGCGCGCGCGGTCGCCGTCACGTCATCTGCGCCGGAGAGTTCCAGCGGCAGCATCACGTTCTCCAGCGCGGTCATCGCCGGCAGCAGGTTGAACGACTGGAACACGAAACCCAGCCGCTCGGCGCGCAATGCCGCGCGGCCGTCTTCGTCCAGCGCATAGATATCCTGACCGTCCAGGTGCACGGTGCCCGAGGTCGGCGTGTCGAGCCCGGCGAGCAAGCCGAGCAAAGTCGATTTGCCGGAGCCGGACGCGCCGACCACGGCCACAGCCTCACCGGCAGCCACCGTGAAACTCACGTCGCGCAAAATGGTCAATTCCGATTCGCCGGTGGTAACCTGCTTCGTCAGTTGCGCCACGTTGATCGCAGTCTTCGGAGATTTATCTGTCATGTTCAGCCGTCTGTTTGTTCTGATCGTTACTCTGTCGGTCGCGCTGCTCAGCGCGCCCGCAACACTGGCCGCGACCATACTCGTGTATGGCGACAGCCTCTCGGCAGGTTATGGACTCTCCCGCGGTGAAGACTGGGCGCATCTGCTCGCACTGCGCCTGCAGGAGAAAAAACCGGATTATAAGGTCGTCAACGCCAGCATCAGCGGAGAAACGACGCTCGGCGGCGTGAAACGCATCGATGACACGCTGCGCGCGCACAAACCCGACCTCGTCATACTCGCACTGGGAGCCAACGATGGACTGCGCGGCGCCGATCTGACGGTGATGCGCAACAATCTGGAACGCATCATCGCAGCGGCGCGCCGCACCAACGCCAGGGTCATGCTCGTCGGCATGCGCATACCACCCAACTACGGCCCGAGTTACACCGAAAAGTTCCAGCAGGTGTTCAATGAGGTCGCGAAATCGAAGCGTGTGGTGCTGGTGCCGTTCCTGCTCGATGGCTTTGCCGACCGGCGCGAATATTTCCAGGCGGACAACCTGCACCCGACGGCCGGCGCGCAGCCCCTGATCCTCGAAACGATCTGGAAATCGCTGGCGCCGTTGTTAAAAAAATAAATTAAATCAATAACTTATATCATTTCACCTGAATGCCCGCGCCGGCGGCCAGGCGCCCGATCACTGCGGCATGGGCAAAACCTTCGCGCTTGAACAGCGCCAGCACTTCGTCGGCTGAGTCCGGCGTACACGCCACCAGCAGGCCGCCACTCGTCTGCGGATCGGTCAGCATCTTGCGCTGTATCGTGGTGTCGCCTGCGGGCATGGTCACATGCGTGCCGTAACTCGCCCAGTTGCGCTCGGATGCACCGGTCACAAAGCCCGCTTCGACCAGATGTTTCGCGCCGGACAACACCGGCACTTTTGACCATTCGATTTCGGCGGCGAGCCCGGAGCCACGGCAGATTTCCAGCAGATGGCCGAGCAGGCCGAATCCGGTGACATCGGTCAGCGCATGCACGCCCGCCATCTCCGACAGTGCAATGCCCGGCGTATTGAGCCGCGTGGTGGCTTCGAGCATCTGCGCATACGCTTTCGGACGCAATTCGCCTTTTTTCATCGCAGCACTCATGATGCCGACGCCCAGGCCCTTGCCTAGGATCAGCACATCGCCGGCCTTGGCGCGATCGTTGCGCTTGACCTTGTCCGGATGCACCAGGCCCAACGCCACCAGTCCGTAAATCGGCTCTGTCGTGTCGATGGAATGGCCGCCCGCGATTGGTATGCCGACCTCGGCACACACCGCGTGCCCGCCGGCCACGATCTGCTGTGCGGCCTCCACCGGCATCGTCGCGGACGGAAACCCGAGCAATGCCAGCGCCATGAACGGCTTGCCGCCCATCGCATAGACGTCCGAGATCGCATTCGTCGCCGCAATGCGGCCGAAGTCGTACGGATCATCCACGATTGGCATGAAAAAGTCCGTCGTCGCCACGATCGCCTGCGTATCGTTGATGCGATAGACCGCGGCATCGTCAGCCGATTCAGTGCCGACCAGCAGGTCCTTGAACGGCAATGCCGCCGGGGTCTTGGATAGAATTTCGCTCAGCAACGCTGGCGTCAGTTTGCAGCCTCATCCGCCGCCGTGCGAAAACTGGGTTAATCGCAGGGCAGAAGGATCTACAGGTTTGTTCATGATTTACACTATGAGTATGAATTTATCGCCGGACAGTTCGATTCCACGCCATGACTGAGGCCAAAGACCGTAACCAGAAACGGGAACGCACGGCGAAGGAACGCGAAAACGGCGCGGTCACCGTAGCACAACTGCATGAATTTGACGAGATTATCGACGTGCGGTCGGAGGACGAATTCGCCGAGGATCATATTCCCGGCGCGGTTAATCTGCCTGTCCTGAACAACGCCGAACGTGTCGAGGTAGGCACCGTCTACAAGCAGGTCTCGTCGTTCGATGCCAAGAAAATCGGTGCGGGCCTGGTCAGCGCCAACATCGCGCGGCACCTGCAGCGGTTCCAGGACCGGCCGCGCGAATGGCGGCCGCTGGTGTACTGCTGGCGCGGCGGCGGCCGCAGCGGTGCCCTCGCCCACGTGCTGATGCAGGTCGGCTGGCGTGCAGGCCGCCTCGACGGCGGTTACAAGGCTTATCGCCGCACGGTCATCGACGAGCTGCAGGTGCTGCCCGCGAATTTCGACTGGCGCGTGGTCTGCGGCATGACCGGCACCGGCAAGAGCCGGTTGCTGCGCGCGCTGCGTGAGCACGGCGCACAGGTTCTGGACCTGGAAGAACTCGCCGCACACCGCGGCTCCGTGCTCGGCAATCTGCCGGATGCGCCGCAGCCGCCGCAAAAGCTGTTTGAAAGCCGGGTCTGGCAAGCGCTGCGGCAACTCGATCCGGCGCGTCCGGTGTTCGTCGAATCCGAAAGCAAGAAAATCGGCAACCTGCGCGTGCCCGAAAAACTCATAGACACCATGTGGGCCAGCGCCTGCGTGGTCATCGACGCGGCGATGCCGGTGCGCGTGGCGCTGCTGAAGGAGGAATACGCACACTTTCTCGGCGATGCGAAACTGCTCAACACGCAACTCGACTGCCTGCGTCCGCTGCATGGCAGCGCAGTCATCGACGCGTGGCAGCAGATGGGCATCACCGGGGAATGGGACCGGCTGACCGAGGATTTGCTGGTGCGACACTACGATCCGGCATATACGCGCGCGATCAATGCGCACTACCCGCTGTTGTCGCAGGCCGTGCACTTTGACCTCGTGGAAAATTCCGCGGACGCCATGGACCGGCTGGCCGCCAGGGTCATGGCCCGCATTGTACAAACGCCGGCTGTGGTCTGATCAACAGACGTGTCGCGTGTGCGTCGGTTGCATGCCGTGACGAATTGCGCCAAGATATGATCGTTTTCAACGATAACGAATCAGCGATTCCAGCGACTCAACAGCGTGCCGGATCAACCCGCACCCGATTTTGAGCTCCCCGCGACCGGGGGCAAGACTTTCAAGCTGAGCGCCCTGCTCGGCCGGACGGTGGTCCTCTACTTCTACCCCAAGGACAACACGCCGGGTTGCACCACCGAGGGGCAGCAGTTCCGCGATCTGCACTCCCAGTTCACGCTTTGCGACTGCGCCGTTTTCGGCATCTCGCGCGATACCCTGAAATCGCATGAGAATTTCAAAACCAAGATGGGTTTCCCGTTCGAACTGCTCAGCGACGCCGATGAAGTCGCGTGCCAGCTGTTCGGCGTCATCAGGATGAAGAACATGTATGGCAAGAAAGTGCGCGGCATCGAGCGCAGCACTTTTGTGATCGATGGCAAAGGTCTGATACGCCGCGAATGGCGCGGTGTCAAAGTTCCCGGGCATGCGCAGGAGGTGCTGGAATTCGTAAAATCCATCGCCTAGCTTCCCGGACATCCGTTTCCCGCAATCAGCAAGGTCTGCCAGGAGGCTCATGAATCAACGCAAGGGTTCTTCCGCAACTGCCGCCACGACTCCGGTTGTCGCACGGCTGCCCGCCACCATCAAGCTGTTCGTGCTGGACACCAACGTGCTGATGCACGATCCCACGAGCCTGTTCCGGTTTCAGGAACATGACCTCTACATCCCGATGGCGACGCTCGAAGAACTCGACGGCAACAAGAAAGGCATGTCGGAGGTTTCCCGGAACGCGCGCCAGGCCAGCCGCTACGTCGACGAAATGGTCAGTCTGCTGGAGGGCGACATCTCCGGCGGCATCCCGCTCGAATCCCACGGCGACAAGGCTTCGACCGGAAAACTGTTCCTGCAGACCGAAGCGATCAACGGGGAGCTGCCGGCACGCCTGCCCAGCGGCAAGGCCGACAACCAGATCATCGGCGTGGTCAAGCATCTGCAGGAAGCCTACCCCAAGCGGCAGGTCATCCTCGTGTCCAAGGACATCAACATGCGCATCAAGGCGCGTGCGCTGGGTCTTGCCGCTGAGGATTATTTCAATGACAAGGTGCTGGAAGACACCGACCTCCTTTACACCGGCATCTGTGAACTGCCGGCGGATTTCTGGGACACGCACGGCAAGAACATGGAGTCGTGGCAACAGGCGGGACATACCTACTACCGCGTGCACGGACCGCTGTGCGCGAGCCTGCTGGTCAACCAGTTCGTATATCTCGACGGCGACCAGCCGTTCCAGGCGCAGGTGCGCGAAGCCAACAGCAGTTCGGCAATCCTGCAGACGCTGAAGGACCACACCCACCAGCGCAACAACGTCTGGGGCATTACCGCGCGCAATCGCGAACAGAATTTCGCGATGAATGCGCTGCTCAATCCCGACATCGATTTCATCACGCTGCTGGGACAGGCCGGCAGCGGCAAGACGCTGATGACGCTGGCCGCCGGACTGATGCAGACACTGGAAGACAAGATTTTTTCCGAGATCATCGTCACCCGCGTCACGGTACCGGTCGGCGAAGACATCGGCTTTCTGCCGGGCACCGAAGAGGAGAAAATGAATCCGTGGATGGGCGCACTGGAGGACAACCTCGATGTGCTGAATCACACCGATGACGAGGCCGGCGAATGGGGACGCGCGGCGACCCGCGACCTGATCCGCTCACGGATCAAGGTGAAGTCGCTCAACTTCATGCGCGGCCGCACTTTCATCAACAAGTTCCTGATCATCGATGAAGCGCAGAACCTGACGCCGAAGCAGATGAAAACGCTGATCACCCGCGCCGGGCCCGGTACCAAGGTCGTGTGCCTGGGCAACATCTCGCAGATCGACACCCCGTACCTGACCGAAGGCAGTTCAGGACTGACTTATGTGGTGGACCGGATGAAAGGCTGGCCGCATGGCGGCCATGTCACGCTGATGCGCGGCGAACGCTCGCGCCTGGCGGATTACGCCGCTGAATCGTTGTAGGGGTACTGGGCGCCGTTCAAAACGGGCCGTCGGTGCCGCCGGCGTAGCTTTCGAAGCGCGTGTAGCGGCCGATGAACGTCAGGTCGATCTTGCCGACCGGGCCATTACGCTGCTTGGCAATGATGATTTCGGCGATGCCTTTGCGCGGCGTGTCCTGGTTGTAGACTTCGTCGCGATAAATGAACAGGATCACGTCCGCATCCTGCTCGATGGCGCCTGATTCACGCAGGTCTGACATCATCGGCCGTTTGTCCTGGCGCGAATCGACACTGCGGTTCAACTGCGACAGCGCCACCACCGGCACTTTGAGTTCCTT
>JAOUIN010000141.1 GCA_029883965.1 Betaproteobacteria bacterium | reverse complement strand
CGTCAATCTGGTCATGATCCGCGGCGGGCATCACCTCGGCGACAGGAATTTCTTCCCCCAGAACGCGGAAGAAGTCGAGCCGGCGCTGGTCGTCGAAGCCTTCATTGCTCAGCACTATCTGCAGCATCCGGTGCCGCCACAGCTGATCGTCGGCGCCGCGGTGCCGGTGGATGTGTTACAGGACATGTTGTCCGGACGCGCCGGACGACGCGTACAAATCAGTGCAAATCCAATCGGCGACCGTCGTGTATGGCTGCAGATGGCGGTCAAGAATGCGGAACTCGGTGCCGGGCAGCGCAAGACGCAGCAACTGGGTGATGCGGCGAGGCTGACCGCCCTGCAACAGGGACTGAATCTGCCCGAAACCGTTCAGCGCATCGAATGCTTCGATATCAGCCACACCCAGGGTGAGGCGACCGTTGCCTCATGCGTGGTGTACGACCGAGGCGCGATGCAGAACGGTGAATACCGCCACTTCAACATGCGCGAGGTAAAACCGGGCGACGATTACGGCGCAATGCGTGAAGTTTTGTCACGGCGATATCGCAGGCTGGTCGCAGGAGAGGGTAAGATGCCTGATCTGATCATGATTGACGGCGGGCAGGGGCAATTGGGCGTAGCCATTGAAGTGTTGACGGAACTGGGTCTGAGCGACGTGCCGCTGCTGGGCGTTGCAAAAGGCGTGAGCCGCAAGCCCGGGATGGAGCAATTGCTGGTTGCCGGACGAACCGACGCGCTGCGGCTGGCACCGGATGATCCGGGTCTGCATCTGATCCAGCAAATCCGCGACGAAGCGCACCGGTTTGCGATCGAAGGTCATCGGGCACGACGGGCGCGCACGCGCTCGACGTCAGCCCTCGAAAATATTCCCGGGATCGGTGCCAAACGCCGTCAGCGGCTGCTGGCACGGTTCGGCGGACTGCGCGGAATGGTGGCAGCAAGCATCGAAGAACTGGCGCAGGTGGAAGGCATCAGCCGGACACTGGCCGAAAAAATCTACGACGAACTGCATTGACATGGATTACAACTGGCCCAATCTGCTGACCTGGCTGCGGATCGTAATGATCCCGCTGTTTGTCGGTATTTTTTATTTCGAACAGACCTGGGTTTCGCATAGCGCACAGAATCTGATCGCTACTGTAATATTTACCGTGGCGGCGATTACCGACTGGCTCGATGGCTGGCTGGCTCGTCGCTTGAACCAGACTTCGGCATTTGGCGCATTCCTCGATCCGGTAGCCGACAAACTGATGGTGGCAGCAGCACTGATCATCCTGGTGCAGCTGGGGCGGATTGATGCCGTCGTTGCGCTGATCATTATCGGCCGCGAAATTGCCATTTCTGCCCTGCGTGAGTGGATGGCATCCATGGGGCAGGGCAAAAGCGTCGCCGTTTCCATGGTCGGCAAGATCAAAACCGCGGCGCAAATGATCGCGATCCCCATGCTGCTCTACCATGACCCGATCGGCGGTTTTGACCCGCAATACTGGGGTACCTGGCTGATCTGGGCGGCCGCGCTGCTGACCCTGATTTCGATGGGGTATTACCTGAGAATGGCCTGGGTTGCGGCACGTGCCCAGCGCTAGCCGGTTGCGGGCGCCAATCACTTCGGCTTATAATTCGCGGCTGAAATACGCACGCAATGCGGGAGTAGCTCAGTTGGTAGAGCGCAACCTTGCCAAGGTTGAGGTCGAGAGTTCGAGACTCTTCTCCCGCTCCAAATTCGTGGGGAAAACGGTTGATGGAGATGCCAGCCGTTTTCCCCTTTTAGTTACAGCGGCGGGGTGGCAGAGTGGTTATGCAGCGGCCTGCAAAGCCGTGTACGCCGGTTCGATTCCGACCCCCGCCTCCAGCTTCACGACATTGCGGCGAGGCCCGGTCCTGACAGAATTCAAGTCGCGCAGGGCGAGTGGTGAAATTGGTATACACAAGGGACTTAAAATCCCTCGGCGCAAGCCATACCGGTTCGAGTCCGGTCTCGCCCACCATAACCTGCAGCTTTTATCAGACAAATGATCGTTTTTGACCTGGGTTGCGACAACGACCACCGTTTCGAGGGCTGGTTTTCGTCGAGCGCCGATTTTGAACGCCAGCAGAAGAGCGATCTTTTGACCTGCCCGCTGTGCGGAAGCCAGAAAATCAACCGTCTGCTTACCGCGGCACGCGTCAACACCGGTCACAGCGAAGTACCGGCCCCGCAGCAACCGGACCATCTTCCGGGCCAATACGCCAATTTTGACGGCACCCGCATGCTCAAGCTGATTTCGCATATTGTCGAAAACACCGAAGACGTCGGCAAAGCCTTTCCGGAAGAGGCGCGCAAGATTCATTACAAGGAATCTCCGGAACGGCATATTCGCGGCACCGCATCGCCGAAACAGGTCGAGTCTCTGCGCGAGGAAGGCATAGACGTCGTCGCGCTGCCCGTTCCCGCCCACCTTGCTGGAAAGCCGCACTGACGCCACGCGCGCACTGGCACATACGCCGACTTGAACTAACTCGCTGTTTTTATTTGATAATTAAGCGCTCGCAGTAGGCGGCAGCATGATCCTGCAGTGCCTGCCACGGCCGCGCCCGTCGAAAAACCGTGCACGCATGGCCTTGATCTCGGTCAATGCCGGTCACGCGCTGCATGATAGTCTGTAATCGATAGTGCGTCTTCTGCATTTCAAAAAACTCAAACCGATCCCGTGAGGACTGACATGTTCAAACACATACTGCTGCCTACAGACGGCTCCAAACTTGCCGACCGCGCGATCGTTCGCGGCCTCGGTCTGGCGAAATCGCTGGGTGCGAAAGTTACGCTGCTCAGCGTCGTTCCGGAATTCCGCATGGCAGTCGACGAGAGTTTTGCGGTACCGATGAGCGGCGAATTGAAGCGGCGTTATGAAAAAGACGCCAAGACCCGCGCTGAAGTCATGCTCGAAAAAATCATGTTGCGTGTCACCAAAGCCGGTCTTAAGGGATCGACCGTCGTAGTCGCAAGCGACCTTCCGTTCCAGCAGATCATCGCAGTGGCGCGCAATCGCAAATGCGATCTGGTGGTCATGGCATCGCATGGACGACGTGGATTGACCGGACTGCTGCTCGGGAGCGAAACCGTAAAAGTGCTCACGCACAGCAAGGTGCCCGTGCTCGTCGTGCGCTGAATAAGTCGGAGTCCGAGGTGAGCAGTCCCGCAAATGACAGCGCGGCAGCAGCGCTCGCCGCCACCACGCTCAAGTTCCTGCGGCAATATCCGCCATTTGAACAGATGGAGGAACAGGCCGCGCAGTTCCTGGCAGCCAGCCTCGACCTGTGCTACTTCCCCAAAGGCACGGTCATTCTCGCACCGGACCAGTCTACGCCGCCGGCGCTCCATATCATCCAGCGCGGAACTGTGCAGGTGGTGCCGTTCGGCGCTGAACACGGCGGTGATGCCGAGCCGCTCAGCCTGGGACCCGGCGAATCCTTCTCGGTCAGCGCATTGCTGGAGCAGCGCGCGGTCATGGCCCCGTACACTGCAACAGCAGACACTTTCTGCTACGAACTGGCAGCGGAAAAGTTTCCTGAATTACTGAACCGCAGTCCTGTCTTTCGCGAGTTTGCCACGCGCTACCTGGCCAGCATGTTGCGCGAGTCCCGGCGGCTGATCAAACTCAATTTCACGTCGACCACCGGCGAGCAACAGGCCATGAGCCGCACGCTGCGTTCGCTGATTACGCGGGCACCGGTCACTTGTCCGCCTGAACGGCCCATTGGCGAGGCATTGCGCAGCATGCAGGAGAGCAAGGTCGGTTCCATGCTGATCGCGGGATCCGATGGCCGGCCGCTGGGTATCCTCACCCGGCATGATGTGCTCGACCGCGTCGCGCTTGCGCAGCACGATCTGACACGGCCAATCAGCGATGTCATGACACCGGATCCGCTGACGCTGCCGGCCGAAGACAGTGCGTACGATGCCGCGCTGCTGATCGCCGATCGCGGAATCCGACATATACCCGTATGCGATGGCAATCGGGTCATCGGCGTGGTAACCGAACGTGATCTGTTTGCACTGCAGCGGATCAGCGTACGCGCCATCAACCGCACCATTTCCGCTGCGCAGACGATCGACGAGTTATGCAGCGCAGCAAAGGACATTCACAAGCTCGCACGCAGCATGCTGGGGCAGGGTGTCGCTGCGGAGCAGCTGACCCTGATCATATCCACGCTAAACGATGCATTGGTACGACAGGTCCTCACGATCGAAGGCGAGGAGTTCGATCTTGACGGGCTCCGCTGGTGCTGGCTCGCCTTCGGCAGTGAAGGCCGTTACGAGCAGACGATCAGCACCGATCAGGACAACGGCCTTATTTTTGACGCGGGCGACGAACAACCGGACGCCGCAAGGGAGCGGTTGATACCGTTTGCGCTGGCCGTCAATCGCGCACTCGATCGCTGCGGATTCCCGCTTTGTCAGGGCAATATCATGGGGAGCAACCCGCAATGGTGCCTTAGTCTTGCGGAGTGGCGCCGGCAGTTTGAATCCTGGATTGCCAATACCAACCCCCAGGCATTGCTCAATGCAGTCATCTTTTTTGATTTTCGTGCTGTGCACGGCGAAGAAGCATTGGCACGGAAACTGCGCAGCGATTTGTCACAACTGGCGCAGGACGGCAAACAATTTCAGCGCCAGCTTGCAGGATATGCTCTCGAATCCCGACCGCCACTGGGAATAATCAGTGATTTTGTCACGGAGAGCGATGGCAAATTTCGCGGGACCATAGACCTGAAAAAGAACGGTGCGCGCCTGTTTACCGACGCTGCACGCCTGCTGGCGCTGGCCACCGGCGTGGCCCACACCAACACCGCCGAGCGGTTGCGCCAGGCGGGTGCTTCATTGCAAATTCCTGACAAGGAAATCGAATCGATTACCGAAGCATTTTTTTTCCTGCAAACACTGCGGCTTCGCAGCCAGATGGAGCCGGAAGCTACAGCAGAAAATGCGAACCGCGTCGATCCGGCGCAACTCAACGAAGTTGATCGCCGGATTCTGAAGGAGAGTTTCCGCCAGGCCCGCAAGCTGCAGAGCCGGGTTGCGCTCGATTACCAGCTATGAGTGCGGTCGCGTGAGCTGGCTGCGTCGCCTGTTCGGGCACAAGCCCGAACTCAATGCAGCGCAAACAGCAGCGCTGGCAGCCTACCGGGAGTTGCCCGAAATCGCCGATACGGTGCCGCTGGCCGGGCTTCGGTTTGTCGTCGCAGACGTCGAAACCACCGGACTTAATCCGATGTCTGACAAACTCATTTCAATCGGCGCCGTAATGGTCGAAAACGGCATCATTCGTCTGGGCAGCGGATTTCAGACGGTGCTGCGTCAGCCCCGCGCCAGCGCCAGTGCCAACATCTTGATTCACGGTATAGACGGCACGACGCAGTGTACCGGAACCGATCCGGCGACCGCACTGCTCGAGTTTTTCGCATATTCGGCGAAAGCACCGATTGTGGGTTTCCATTCAGGTTTCGACCGCGTCATGATTGAACGTGCTGCAAACACGGCACTGGGCTGCACACCGTCGAGTACATGGCTGGATCTGGACTATCTGGCGCCGGCGCTGTTTGCGCCACCGAAAACGGCAGCGCCCCTGGGTCTGGATCAATGGCTGCAACGGTTCGGCATCGAAAACCAGGCAAGGCACAATGCGCTGGCCGACGCTCTGGCAACCGCGCAGTTGTTGCAGGTCGTGCTGGCGCAGGCAACTGCCGGCGGCGCCAGCACGCTCGCGGATCTCACGCGTCTGGAGCAGGACCAGCGCTGGTTGCGCCAGATTGCCTGAGTTTTCACGCTTCTGTGCCCTTGTGGTGTAATCCACATCAGCACGATTGAGCGCATCTTCAACCTTTGCCGTACTAAGCAATGAGCAATCTACAGGCATTACTAAGCCCGCGCTCGATCGCCATTCTTGGTGCATCCGCGGATCTTTCCAAGATCAACGGGCGCACATTGGGTTTCTTGCTGGAGAAAGGCTATCGCGGCCGCATTTATCCGGTCAATCCGAAATATGAGCAGATCGCCGGGCTGCGCTGTTATCCCGATGTCGCGGCGCTACCGGAAGCGCCGGATCTCGCCGTCGTCGCAGTTCCCGCTGCCCAGGTTCTGCCAACGT